>NZ_DAOQZV010000114.1:0-9848 GCF_035343835.1 Nostocoides sp.
TGGGACCCAGCTCCGATACTTCGCGAGGACCCCGAGCCCGTCGGCGTCAGGACGCAAGCCCAATAGAGTCTCGCCCATGACCCTCATCGCGAACGACTACCAGGCCGACGACGGACGCTACGACGGGCGGATGCCCTACCGCCGCGTCGGCCGGTCGGGGCTCGTGCTGCCGGCGATCAGCCTCGGCATGTGGCACAACTTCGGCGACGATGTGCCGCTTGATCGCCAGCAGGCAATCCTGCGCCGCGCCTTCGATCTCGGCGTCACGCACTTCGACCTGGCCAACAACTACGGCCCGCCGTATGGCAGCGCCGAGCGCAACTTCGGCAGCATCTTCGCCCGCGACTTCCGGCCCTACCGCGATGAGTTGATCATCTCCAGCAAGGCGGGCTACGACATGTGGCCCGGTCCCTACGGGCAGGGTGGCGGCGCCCGGAAATACGTCATCGCCAGCTGCGACCAGTCCCTGAAGCGGATGGGCGTGGACTATGTCGACATCTTCTATAGCCACCGCTTCGACCCGGACACCCCGCTCGAAGAGACCATGGGCGCGCTCGATCACATCGTGAAGTCCGGCCGGGCGCTCTATGCCGGCATCTCGTCATACAGCCCGGCACGGACGTTGGAGGCGGCCGAAATCCTCGCCGATCTCGGCACTCCCCTGCTCATCCACCAGCCGAGCTATTCGATGCTGAACCGGTGGGTCGAGGAGCGCCCCGAGGGGAGCGCCGAGAGCCTGCTCGACGTGCTGGGCGTCACGGGCGTGGGGTGCATCGCCTTCAGTCCGCTCGCCCAGGGCATGCTCACGAACAAATACCTCAAGGGCATCCCCGAAGGTTCACGCGCGTCCCAGGACAAGAGTCTGAGCGACTCGCTGCTCACGCCCGAGTCGCTGACGCACATCGCGGCTCTGGACCGCGTCGCCAAGAAGCGCGGCCAGACACTTGCCCAGATGGCCCTGGCCTGGGTTCTTCGCGACGACCGGGTCACATCAGCCCTCATCGGCGTCTCCAGTGTCCGCCAGCTCGAGGACAGTGTGGGTGCCGTCCGGAACCTGGATTTCACTGCGGCAGAGTTGAAGTCGATCGACAAGCACGCCGTCGACTCCGGCATCAACCTGTGGGCTGCGTCTTCGGCGACGTAGTCGCCGGTGGTTCGGCCGGGTCGACCGCTGCGTCCAGGATGACCGCCGCGACGGCTCCGACCAGACCGTCGTATGCCGTGACCGCCCGGTAGGTGTGCCCCTCGCCGTCGAAGACGGCCTCGTGCGCGGACGAGGATCCGTTTGTGTGGTCCTGGAACCAGGCGAGGAGGAGTTCTGCCTGGGTCGGGAGCATCAGCACCGTTGCTGGGTCGTAGGGCGCCGTGGCGGGGAAGCGAAAGATCGCATTCACATCGGGTCCGGAGAGCTTGGCGTAGGTCGTGCCGTCGGCGCCGACCCACTGTTCGCGCGTGCGGACTTCGTCCGAGCCCGAGGGCTGCGTCACCGTCCTTGTGGTCGATGCACCCGGAGGCGGCAGGGTCTGCACGCCGGCTCCTCCGCTCTGGGTCTGGGTCGAGGTGAGGTGGACATAGTGACCCGCTGGGATCGGACCGTTGTGCTGCGTGGCTGCGGTCGAGGCAAGGGCCGACAGCGCCGACGCCTGCGGGCTCGCGTCCGGGCTGATGATCGACCGGAGGATCGCGAGCGCACCCGCTGCGGCCGCCGCGACCAGGCCGGTTGCAAGCCAGCGCCGCCCCCTGCTCGGCGTTTCGGGCGGGCGATCGAGCCGGAGCGACCGGCCAGCACCTGGTCGTGGATGCGCTCGCCTGCCGGCTCGAAATGCCGGTGCAGGTCATCGGCGGTGGGTCGCGCGGCGATGAGCAGGTCATAGGGGTCGGTTTGCCGTCTCATGGCAGGTCCTCCACGAGACGAAGGGATGGGGCAGTGGCGTGCGGGTGGTCCGCGGATCGCGGAGTTTGGGTCCGCCGGGCACGGCCGCGACTGATGCGAACGGTCACGGCGGCTCGCTGCAGCCGAGGACGGCGGCGGCCTCGGCATACGTCAATCCGTCCCACGCGGTGAGCAGCAGCGCCTCGCGTTCGGCGGGGCTGCTCCGGCACCTCGCCGAGGCGCCGCCACGCGATCAGGAAGGTCTCGGCGACCACGTCTTCGCACTCGGCGAGGTCGATGTGCCGCCGGGCGTAGGCGTAGACCCGCGGCGCGAGCGTGCGGAAGGCGTCCTCGAACTGATCCTCACGCATCGTCGCCTCGGCGTCGCATCATCGGGATGTTCACACCCAGAGATGTCCGGCCCCGGATGTCACACCACCAGATTAGGAGGGCAGTCAGAGCGTCAGGCGGGCCTCGAAGAGCGCCCGGACGTCGGCATTGCGACGCACCAGATCCAGGGCGTATGCCGCGTGCCCGGGGACATAGCCATTGCCCACCAGCATCGTGACATCGGCAGCCAGGCCCTCGGCGCCTAGCGCCGCCGCGGCGAAGTTGGTCGCCATCGAGAAGAAGATCACGGTGCCGCCCTGGGCCGTGCTCAAGAGTGCAGGCTGCTCACAACCGGGAACGTCGACGCAGACAACCGTGATGTCGGCCGGCCCGCCGGCCGCTTCCACGGCGGTGGCCAGTCCGAGCGGCGAGCGCGCGTCGGCGATGACAATCTCGTCGGCGAGGTCGGTCGCGCGCAAGCGGTCGGCTTCGAGTTGGTTGGGCACCACCGCGATCCGCCGCCCCGCGCCCGCATCGGCGGCTGCGGCCAGCGCGAGGGAACCGGACTTCCCGGCGCCGCCGAGCACGAGCACGGTAGGGCCCGCGGGTGGGGCTTGCGCACGCATCGACGCGCCGCCGTGCGCGAGTTCGTCGGGCGAGTCGATGGGCTCGGGGCGCCCGAACGGGCCGGCTCCTCCCCCGGCATACGTCCCGACGACGCGGCGCACGAGGGCGGGGGCGCCGCATACGTCCATCACCATCAGCGCGAACTCGGGGGCGAGGTCGCCTGGGAGCACCGCGGCGATGGAGCGGCCGAAGAGAATGGCGTGACCGTCGGCGGGGACGCGTTCCTCGCGCCCGTCCCAACGCGCCAACGCGTCGGTGATCACGAGCGGGGTGAGCGAGAGCGAAACCAGGGTGGCGACGCGGTCGCCCACGCTCAGCCCGAGGGTCGACTGCGGCCCGACCTCGGCGACGGTGCCGATGAGCATGCCGCCGGAGCCGGTGACGGGGTTCTGCATTTTGCCGCGGGTGGCGATGATGTCGAGCACCTGATCGCGCAGGGCGTCGGTGTCCAGGACGCCGTTGACGGTGTTCGCCTCGGCGAGTTGGCGGTAGGACGCGGCGTCGAGATTGAGCGTCTCGACATCGATGCGGACCTCATCGGCCCACAACTCGGGGCGGGCGTCGAGCCGGCGAGCGGCCTGTGGCAGGGCGGAGCCGGCAGGCTCAAGGACGCGGTGGAGGCCCACGGGAGAGGACTCGGTCGCGGTGGCGTCAGCCTGGGGGTTCACGGCAAAATCTCCTCATCGAGTGCGCCCTGACGAGAAGTCTTGCGCGCACAGGGTGGCTCAAACGCAATTCCTCTGTCTATCCTGTCACGCATGACAACGTCCGTCGAGCAGCCCTACGCCTATCGTCAGCGCGAGCTGGTCGAGCCGGACTGGCGCCGGTTCTCCGGGTGGCGCGAGGTTACCCAGGCCGACTGGCGCAGCGCGCAGTGGCAGCGCGCGCACTGTGTGAAGAACCTCGCGCAGCTGCGCGAGGTGATGGGCGATCTGCTCACCGATGACTTCTATGCCGACCTCGAACGCGACCAGGGCGAGCGGGCGACGATGTCGATGCTGCTGCCGCCGCAGATGCTCAACACGATGGTGTCGACACTCGGGGAGCTGCCGGCCGCGGGTGCGGAGTTCACCGACGCCTTCCGCGCCGACCCAGTGCGGCGCTACATGCTTCCCGTCTTCTCCGACCGCCGCTCCGACTGGCCGTCGCACCCCTTCGCTTCCCGCGACTCGCTGCACGAGCACGACATGTGGGCGGTCGAGGGCCTGACCCACCGCTACCCGACCAAGGTGCTCGCGGAGATGCTGCCGACCTGCCCGCAATATTGCGGGCACTGCACGCGAATGGATCTCGTCGGCAACTCGACTCCCCAGATCGCCAAGCTCAAACTGCAGGGCAAGCCCGTCGACCGATATGCCGCGATGCTCGACTACCTGCAACGCACGCCGGCGGTGCGCGATGTCGTCGTCTCGGGGGGCGATGTGGCGAATATGCCCTGGAAGAACCTCGAAGGCTTCCTCGACAAGCTGCTGAACATCGAGAACATCCGCGACATCCGGCTGGCGACCAAGGCGCTGATGGGGCTGCCGCAGCATTGGCTCCAGGACGATGTCGTCGAGGGTGTTGGGCGCGTCGCGGCGAAGGCGCGCGCACGCGGGGTGTCCCTGGCCATTCATACGCACGTCAATCACGCGGAGTCGGTTACCCCCTTGGTCGCCGAGGCGGCCAAGGCTATGTTGGAAGCGGGGGTGCGCGATGTCCGCAACCAGGGCGTGCTCATGCGCGGCGTGAATGACACCAGCGTCGACTTGCTCGACCTGTGTTTCGCGTTACAGGACAACGCGATGATCACGCCGTACTACTTCTATATGTGCGACATGATCCCGTTCAGCGAGCACTGGCGCTTGTCGCTGCAGGAGGCCCAGGAGTTGCAGCACGCGATCCTCGGCTACCTGCCCGGCTTCGCCACGCCGCGGATCGTCTGCGACGTGCCTTTCGTCGGCAAGCGGTGGGTCCACCAAGAGGACTCGTATGACCGGGTGCGCGGAATGTCGTTCTGGCGCAAGAACTATCGGACCTCGATCGAGGCCGAGGATGTCGACGCGCTGTCGCGCGAATACGTCTATTACGACCCGATCTACACCCTGCCCGCCGACGGCCAGGCGTGGTGGCGCGAGCAGGGCGACGCCCTCGCGGCCCATGACGCGGCGATCGCTCGGGCGACCGCGTCGCGGGAGGCCTCGGCGCTCGCACTCGGTTGAGACGTGGACGGCCCACCATGGGTGTCGCGGGTAGGGTGACGAGCGTGTCGACCGACTTCGCCGCCCTCGCCGACCAGCAACTGGCCGGCGGCACGCTGACCACCGACCAGGCGCTCGCGATTCTTCGCTCGCGGGACGAGGAACTGCTCGACCTGGTCGCTGCCGGTGCGCGTCTGCGGCGCTCCCACTTCGGGCGGCTGGTCAAGGTCAACTATCTGGTCAACCTCAAGTCCGGCCTGTGCCCGGAGGACTGCGGCTACTGCTCGCAGCGGGTGGGGTCCGAGGCGCCGATCCTGAAGTACAGCTGGCTGAAGCCCGATCAGGCCGTGGATCAGGCGAGCCACGGCATCCAGGGTGGGGCGTCGCGGGTCTGTCTGGTGGCCAGCGGGCGCGGGCCGAGCAATCGCGACATCGAGCGGGTCGGGGACATCGTCGGCAAGATCAAGGCCGACCACCCGCAGGTCGAGGTTTGCGCCTGCCTCGGGTTGCTCAAGACCGGCCAGGCCGATGCCCTGCGCGAGGCCGGCGTCGACGCCTACAACCACAACATCAACACCTCCGAGTCGCGCTACGAGGAGATCTGCTCAACGCACACCTATGCCGATCGCGTCGAGACCATCGACGCCGCCAAGCACTCGGGAATGTCCGCGTGCTCCGGGCTGATCGTCGGCATGGGTGAGAGCGATGAGGAGATCGTCGAGGCGATCTTTGCGCTGCGTGCGCTGGACTCCGATTCCATCCCGGTCAATTTCCTGATGCCGTTCGAAGGCACGCCCCTCGGGCAGGACTGGAATCTCACTCCGCAGCGGGCGATGCGCATCCTCGCGCTGGCCCGCTTCGCCTGCCCCGACCGGGAGGTGCGCATGGCGGGTGGTCGTGAGATGCATCTGCGCACGCTGCAGCCGCTGGCGTTGCATCTGGCCAACTCGCTCTTCCTCGGCGACTACCTGACGTCGCAGGGGCAGGCGGCCCAGGACGATCTGGCGATGATCGCCGACGGCGGCTGGCAGATCGTCGGGCAGGTGCCCGGGGACGCCACGGCCGAGGCCGGCTTGACCCACCCGGTGATCCGTGAGCGGGGCGCCGGGACGGCTGTCACGGCGAACGCCTGACGTGGAGCCCGCGGACGTCCTCGCTGGCGACCGGGGTCTGCTCTGGCATCCCTACGCGCCACTGGATGGCCCGCCGCTCTATGCCGTGACCGGCGCCGCGGGCGTGTGGCTGGATCTGGTCGCTGAGGACGGTCAGCAATTCCACGTCCGCGATGCCATGAGCTCGTGGTGGGCCGTGCTGCACGGGTATCGGAATCCATTGCTGGACAAGGCGATCCACGATCAGGTCGATCGGTTCTCGCATGTGATGTTTGGCGGGTTGACGCATGAGCCGGCTGTTCGCGTCGCTGAGAAGCTCGTGGCATTGACGCCGGCGGGGCTCGACCATGTCTTCCTCGCCGACTCCGGATCGGTCGCTGTCGAGGTGGCGCTCAAGGTCGCGGTCCAGTATCAGCAGGCGCTCGGCCGGCCCGAGCGCACTGGCTTCCTCGCCTTGCGTGGGGGATACCACGGTGACACTCTCGGCGCGATGAGCGTGTGCGACCCCGTCGACGGGATGCATGCCGACTTCCCGGATTATGTTCCGGCACAGAGCTTTCTGCTGCGTCCGCCGCGCGCCTGGCGCGCTGGCGAGGGGTTGGCGAGTGACCCGGTCGAGGTCGCCTCGTGGATCGCTGAGGCCGAGCGTGTTGTCGCGGAAGTTGCCGGCCGCGTCGCCGGGATCATCGTCGAGCCGGTACTTCAGGGCGCAGGCGGGATGGTCGTCTACGCCCCGGAGGCTCTGGGGGCGCTGCGGCGGTTGGCCACGGCATACGGGCTGGTGTTGATCGCCGACGAGATCGCGACGGGCTTCGGGCGAACCGGGCGCTTCTTCGGAAGTGATTGGGGCGCAGTGGTTCCCGACGTCATGTGCGTCGGCAAGGCGCTGACCGGGGGGATGATGACGCTGGGTGCGGTCGTGGTGTCCTCGCCCGTCGCCGAGGTCATCGCCGCGTCGCTCCACCGGGCGCTGTTGCACGGACCGACGTTCATGGGCAATCCGCTCGCCTGCGCGGTTGCGTCTGCGTCGCTCGATCTGGTGGTCGCTGGGTGGGCGCAGGATGTGCCGCGGATTGAGGCGGCTCTGGTGACGGCGTTGTCGCCGGCGCGTGAGTTGTCGGTGGTGCGTGAGGTGCGCGTCCTTGGGGCCGTCGGCGTGATCGAACTGGCAGAGCCGGTGGACATTCCGCGGGTGACCCGGGCGGCGCTGGAGCGCGGTGTCTGGGTGCGGCCGTTTCGGCGGCTCGTCTACACGATGCCGCCCTATGTCAGCAGCGACGCCGACATCGCCGTGATCGGTGCGGGGATGGTCAGTGCGGTCGCGGACGTTTACGGCGGGTCGGCGTCGTGAACGGGTCGATGGGCGCCTTCCTTGCCACGCGCGCGGCGTGGCGGGACGAGCGCGGCATTCGGCGGGCCACGACCGTGCGGGACGGGGCGGTCGACCTCGCGTCCAATGACTACCTCGGGTTGGCGCGCGATCCACGGGTGGTCAGGGCCGGGCATACGGCACTCGATCGGTATGGCGCGGGTGCACGCGCGTCGCGGGTGGTCACCGGAACGACAACCGCACACGAAGAGCTGGAAGCTGAGATCTGTTCTCTCACAGGGGCATCGAGCGCGCTGGTGTTCTCCAGTGGGTTTGCGGCGAATGTCGGGGCGATCACGGCGTTGGGTGGGCCGGACCTGCTGCTGGTGCTGGATGCGCATGTCCACGCATCGATCCACGACGCGGCGCGGCTGAGCAAGTCGGTGGTCTCCTTCGTGCCGCATGGGGATGTCGACGCAGTCCGTTCGGCCCTGGCCGGGCGGACCGAAGGGCGGGCGCTGGTGGTCGTGGAGTCGGTCTACAGCGTGCTGGGCGATGTGGCCGATCTCGCGGCGCTGGCGGCGGTGTGTGCGGACCACGACGCGACCTTGCTCGTGGACGAGGCTCACGGGATCGGAGTGCTGGGCGCCGGACGTGGTGGTGTGCATGCGGCCGGGCTGGCGGGAGCGGATCACGTCCTTGTCACCGCCACGATGAGCAAGGCGCTCGGGGCCCAGGGGGGTGCGGTGCTCGGGCCGTCGGCGTTGCGCGAGCATCTGGTCAACACCGCTCGGACCTTCATCTTCGACACCGGGCTGACGCCGGCGGCCGCGGCCAGTGCGAGTCAGGCGTGCCGGATCATCGCCGCGGATTCGGCGTTGGTCGGGCGGCTGCACGCCAATGCCGATGTGATCGCGCAGGAGTGCGGCATAGCGCGAGCCGCGGGACCGGTGCAGTCCATCCCCTGCCCGAGCGCTGAGGTCGCTCGGGTTGCCGCTGACCGGGCGGGCGAGCGGGGGGTGCTGGTGGGCTGTTTCCGACCGCCGTCGGTGCCCGACGGGATCTCGCGCGTCCGCCTGACGGCCTGCGCCGGGCTGGGTCTGGATGAGGTGCGTGCCGCGGCCGAGATCGTGGGGGCCGAATTCGCGGCCGCATGTGCCGCGGAGGGCACCGATAGCGCGCCCAGCGCGCGCTCCGGCGGGGCGGGCCACGGTCTGGGATCCGAGCCGACGGCCACGCCGACCCAGAGCCGGCAAAGAGCCCCAGGCGCCCGGCGATGAGCCGGACCTTCCTGATCACGGGCACTGACACGGGGGTCGGCAAGACCGTGGTGACCGCCGCCCTCGCCGCCGCCTTCATCGCGGCCGGCGAACGGGTGCATGTGCACAAGCCGGTCCAGACCGGGGTGGCCGCGGGTGCGGCCGGGGATGTCGCCGAAGTCGAACGACTGGTGCCCCACGTGTCGACCAGTGAGGGGCTGCGGCTGACCGAGCCGATGGCCCCGGTGCCCGCTGCCCGGATTGAGCGCGTCCGGCTCCCTTCTCTGACGAGGCAGCTCGAGCAACTGCCGGCGCTGCGGGGGGCGGCCGATGTTTTGCTCGTCGAGGGCGCGGGCGGCCTGCTGGTCCAGCTCGGAGGCCGGGGAGAGACGATCGCCGATCTCGCGGCCGAGGCCCGCGCGCCGCTGATCGTCGTGACACGGGCCGGCCTCGGCACGCTCAACCACACGGAGTTGACGTTGGAGGCGATCGCCCATCGTGGGTTGCGCGCCGCGGGACTGGTGATCGGCTCGTGGCCTGCCCGGCCCGGGGTGATTGAGCGGACGAATCGCCACCATCTGGCGGGACTGGGCGTGCCGCTTCTGGGCGCGTTGCCCGCCGGCGCGGATGGCTTGGCGCCCAGCGAGTTCCAGCGCCTGGCGCCGGGCTGGTTTCAAGACCTCCCACGCGCGATTGCTGACCCCTTCCTTGGGCAGCACGACGAAGGTCACCTCTGAGCGACGTTGAAGACACGACCGGCGTGAAGCCGCTGCCCCTCGACGGGCGGGATTTGTCCTCTCGACGCGGCTGAAGTGCACCCCCGACGGGGTGGGGGCGGACGGCGCAGGGAATCAGGCCGCGAGGAGACGCCTCAGGTGTGCTTCTAGAGGGCTGAGTTCGGCACCGATCGCCTCGTCGATGGCAGGCATCTCCGAGTCGCCGCTGGGCACATTCGAATTGGCGGCGCCCACCTTCGCCGAAGCGGCAGGCACGTCCTCGTCGTCGCTGGCCACGATCGCGTCGTCGCTGGCGGTCGCGGTCGAGTCAGCGCTGGGCAGGCTTCGCCAGTCGTCGGTGAGGCCGAGGTGATCGCTCGGATAGCTGGTGTGGGCGGCCGAGCGGGTCGGTCCAGGTCACGGTCAGGTCGGGATGGATCGC
>NZ_DAOQZV010000115.1:0-9796 GCF_035343835.1 Nostocoides sp.
CCGGCCGCCCCCGGTGCGAGGGCGCCGGGGGCGGAGGTGGGGCGGCCGGATCGACCGGCTCAGGGTGCAACCGCAGATAGCCGCGCACCGCCAGGTCGATCAGCGTGGCGCTGACGTCGACGACATCCGCGCGGCCGTCGATGACCGTGCCGACCAGGCCGGGCGTCATACCGTCCGGTGGGGTGAACCGGACGGCGACCGGTCCTGACCACTCCGATCGCCCACCCCCGACGCGCGTGCGGGTGACCTGCTGCCCCAGGGCCGGCAACTCGCCGGGCGTGACCCCGGCGAATACGGCGTCGCGGCGCCGCCGGCGGAACCACACGACGGCGGGCAGCACGATCAGGACCGGCACGAGGGCGGCCACCATCAGCGCGATACGTTCGTCTGCCGGCATACCGGGCAAGCCTAGGGCGTGCGGCCGGCGGCCGCGTCGTTGACTAGCATGCGCACCCGTGAGCGGTAACTACGTCCTGACCCTGTCCTGCCCCGACCGACCCGGCATCGTCGCCGCGGTCGCGACCACGCTCGCCAATGTCGGGGGGAACATTTTGGAGAGCCAACAGTTCGACGACCAGCGCACCGGACGCTTCTTCATGCGGGTGCTCTTCGCGGGCGTCGACGGCCGCGTGCTCGACGAGCACGACCTGCACGGGGCCATCGGCGCGATCGGGGTGCCCTTCGCGATGGACTGGGCCCTGCGTCCGGCAGCTGCGCCCTATCGCACCATCGTCATGGTCTCGAAGTTCGGCCACTGCCTCAACGACATCCTCTTCCGGTGGCGAACCGGCGGGATCAATATGGACATCGCGGCGATCGTCTCCAACCACCGCGACCTGGAGCCGCTGGCGCGTTCGTATGCCGTTCCCTTCCACCACATTCCCGTCACCGCGGCCACGAAGGCGGATGCGGAGGCACAACTCTCCGCCCTGGTCGACGACCTCGGCGTCGACCTGGTCGTCCTCGCCCGCTACATGCAGATCCTCTCCGACGACCTGAGTGCGGCGATGTCGGGACGGATCATCAACATCCACCACTCCTTCCTGCCCTCCTTCAAGGGCGCCAAGCCCTACCACCAGGCGTTCGCCCGCGGCGTCAAACTCGTCGGCGCGACGGCGCATTTCGTCACCGCCGACCTCGACGAAGGACCGATCATCGAGCAGGATGCGATCCGCGTGGATCACCGGATGCTGCCCCAGGACCTGGTCCGGGCCGGTGAGGAGTGTGAGGAGCGCGTGCTGGCCCGCGCGCTGCGGTGGTATTGCGAGTCGCGGGTGATGATCGCCGGTGACCGCACCGTCGTCTTCAGTTGATCGCGCCGGCGCCAAGTCTTAGCCCACGCGAGGCGCGCTGACAGCGTCCCGACAGGGAGTGTGCCGAAAGTTGTTGCTACACAGGCCGGGCGGATGAGCCGACCGGCGAGACCCCAAGGAGCAACATCCATGGCCCTTTCCAAGTTCGGTGCGGCGGCTGCCGCTCTCGCAGCCGCCGGCGTCGTCGTCGGTGGCGGTGCCGCCCTCGCCAACGCGGCCGACAACTCCTCCTCCTCGACCTCCTCCAGCTCCGCCGCTGCCGACTCCAATGGCGCGTCCAGTGGGGCCGCTGCCGCCAACCAGGGTCAGGCCCCGCAGGGTCAGGCCCCGCAGGGTCAGGGTGGTCCCGGCATGAACGACGCGTCCCAGGACACGGCGGTCACCGGCACCGAGGCCGACAAGGTCATCGCAGCCGTCAAGGCCAAGGACGCCACGGTCACCATCGACACCGTCCGCAAGGACCCCGACGGCTCGTACGACGCACTCGGTACCAAGGACGGCTCGCCGGTCTTCTTCGACGTGAGCGCCGACCTCGCCACTATCACCCAGAACACCGGCGGTCCGGGCGCCATGGGCGGTCACGGCGGCGGGATGGGTGGCCCGCGTGGCGGCATGGACGGTCAAGCCCCCGGCGCGGCTCAGGGTGGCACGCAGAGCGGCGCCCAAGGCAACGCGCCGACGTCTGCTCCGACCCTGCCCAGCACGGCCGGCACCAACTGATCCAGCGCCCGAGCACGCCTAGGCTTCCTCGGCGTGCTCGGGCGGGCGCGCGGCGCTACTGCTGCAGGAGGCTTCGGCACTCGCGAGCGATCTGGAGTTCCTCCTTCGTGGGGATGACGTATGCCGCGACCCTACTGGCCGACGTGGTCACCAGCGTCTCGCCCTCGGCCGCCGCATTCGCGTCCGCGTCGATCTCGACACCGAAGACGGTCAGGCGCCCCAGGACCGCCGCGCGCAACCGGGGCGAGTGCTCGCCGATCCCGCCCGTAAAGGCGATGGCATCAAGGCGGCCCATGGCCGCGGCATACGCGCCGATGTATTTGACGAGGCGGTGCACCACGACATCGATCGCTGCTGCGGCATCCGCATCGCCGGCCTGGGCCCGGTCCGAGATCGTGCGGTAATCGTTCGCTCCCGCAAGGCCTTTCAATCCGCTCTGCTTGTTCAAGGCGTCGTCCAACTCGGCGACGCCGAGGCCGGCCGTGCGCGCCATATGGAACGGGATCGCCGGGTCCAGATCCCCGCAACGCGTTCCCATCACCAGGCCCTCGAGTGGCGTCATGCCCATCGAGGTGTCGATGCTCTCGCCGTCGAGCACCGCGCAGGCGCTGCACCCATTGCCCAGGTGCAGCACCACGATCGCTAGCTCGGAGCGACCCATGCTCGCCGAAACACGCCTCGAGACATACTCGTGGGACGTCCCGTGGAAGCCGTAGCGGCGCACGCTGTGCTCATCGCGCCAGGTCTGCGGCACGGCATACGTGAACGCCGCGGGCGCCAGGGTCCGGTGGAAGGCGGTGTCAAAGACGGCGACATGCGGCACATCGGGGAAGCGGGCCAGCGCCGCCCGGATGCCGGCGATATTTGCCGGATTGTGCAGGGGCGCAAGGGGAGTCAGCTCTTCAAGAGCGTGGAGCACGTGCTCGTCGATGCGCGTGGCCTCGCGAAATTTGGTGCCGCCGTGGACAACGCGATGACCGACGGCGAAGAGCGGTTCCGCGCCGAGATCCGGACCGTAGGTCGCGAAGGCTTCGCCCAGGGCCACGAATGCTGCGGCCGGGTCGGCGATCGGCGCCGACCAGCGCTGCGTGCTCTCGCCTGCTGTATGCCGTAGCTCGCCCGTCCCTTCCCCGATCCGCTCGATCAGGCCCGAGGCCGCGACGAGTCCCGAATCGGCATCCAGGAGTTGGTATTTCACCGATGACGAGCCGGCGTTGATCACCAGAACACGCTTCACTGCGACGCTCCTGCCTGGATCGCGGTGATGGCGATCGTGTTGACGATGTCACGGACGAGGGCACCACGGGAGAGGTCGTTGACGGGTCGGCGCAGGCCCTGCAATACCGGTCCGATGGCCACGGCGCCCGCCGACCGTTGCACGGCCTTGTAGGTGTTGTTGCCGGTGTTCAGGTCGGGGAAGACGAAAACCGTGGCGGCCCCGGCCACCGGCGATCCCTTGAGCTTCGTCGCGGCGACCGCGGGGTCAACGGCCGCGTCATACTGGATCGGTCCCTCGACGAGCAGATGCGGGGCCCGCGCGCGCACCAGTTCCGTTGCGGCCCTGACCTTTTCGACATCGGCTCCGGTGCCGCTGCTGCCGGTCGAATAGGACAGCATGGCCACCCGCGGGTCGACGCCGAACTGCGCCGCCGTCAAGGCTGAGGAGATGGCGATGTCGGCGAGTTGCTCGGCCGTCGGCTCGGGATTGACCGCGCAGTCGCCATAGACCAGCACCCGGTCGGCCAGGCACATCAAGAAGACACTGCTGACGACCGAGACGTCGGGCACGGTCTTGATGACTTCGAGCGCGGGCCGGATGGTATGCGCCGTGGTGTGGGCCGCGCCCGACACCATGCCGTCGGCCTCGCCGAGGAGAACCATCATGGTCCCGAAATAGGAAACGTCGGTGACGATATCGCGCGCCATGTCGACGGTCACGCCCTTCTGCCCACGCAAGCGCGCGTATTCGATCGAATAGCGCTCGACGTGCTCGGGGTCCTCGGTCGAGAGCAGCCGCGCGCCCTCCAGGTCGAGCCCGAGCACTCCGGCGCGTTCGCGCACGGCTGCCGGATCGCCGAGGATCGTCAGGCGTGCGGCTCCGCGATGCAGGATGCGGTCGGCTGCGTCGAGGATGCGGTCGTCATTGCCCTCCGGAAGCACGATGTGGGCGTTCGCGGCGCGGGCCCGCGTGATCAGTTGCTGCTCGAACATCAGCGGGGTGACGGCCCCGGGCGTGGTTGCACCGAGGTGGGTCAGCAGCGCTTCGGAGTCGATGTGCTGAGTGAAAAGTCGTTCTGCCGCTTCGAGTTTGCGCGGGGAGCCGGGATCGAGATAGCCGCGAACGCCGACCAGGGTCGAGGTGGTCGCCATCGTTCCGCCCGCGCAACCGATGACCGGCAGTTGCGAGCTCAGGCCGTCGATCAGCCGCTGGACCTGCGGTGAGAGCGAAAACCCGCCGTTGAGGAAGAGCGCGGCCGGGGTGGGGAAGGTGTTGGCCTCGTGAGCCAGGAGCACGCCGAGGACGACGTCCTCACGGTCGCCGGGAACGACCACGGCGCCGCCGGCGACGAGCCGGTCGAGCACGTGCGGCATGGTCATCGCGGCGACGACGAGCCCCTGGCAGGTCTCATCGAGACGGGTGGGGTCGCCATACAGCAAGGTGCCGTCGACGGCGGCGAGGAGTTGCCGCACGGTCGGCGCCCGCAGGAAGGGGGAGTCGGGGACGGCGAAGGCGGGGATGCCCGCTCCGGCGGCGGCCACGGCGGCGAGTGCTGAGTCCGGGTCGGCGGTCACCCGATTGGCGACGACGGCGAGCACGTGGGCGTGGTGCGCCCGCGCGTCGGTGATCGCGACCCGAGCCGCCGTCGCGATGTCCTCGGGTTCACGGTCGGCGCCGGAGACCACCAGGAGCATGGGGGCTTCGAGGTTCGCGGCCAGTTCCGCGTTGACGCTGAACTCGGTCGGGGAGGGGACGTCGGAGAAGTCGGAGCCGACGACCACCATCGCATCGCGGCCCGCCGCGGCCGCGTGGAAGCGCGCGACGATCTCCTCCATCGCGGCGCTCTGTTCGGCGTGTATGGCGTCATAGGTAACGCCCAGCGCGAGGTGCGGATCCATCGGTTCGGACAGGCTCGCGGCAAGCAGCGTCAGGACCGGGTCGGGCTCGTCGGTGTTGCTGACGATCGGGCGGAAGACGCCGACGCGGCCGGCTTGGCGGGTCAGCGCCGATACCACGCCGAGAGCGATCGCGGACTTGCCGGCGGCGGCTTCGGTGGCGGCCACATAGACGCGCGTTGACATGCCCGCAAGCCTAGGGCGCCCGGCCTCGCGGCAGACGAAAAGGCCCGGTCCGCGCTCGAGGCGACGGCCGGGCCGGGGTGGTTGCGCGCAGCGTCAGGCGGCGATCGGGGCGCGCAGGTGGGCGCGGTTGCTGTGGGTGCTGCTCAAGTTGTGCGTGAGGATGTCGCGCACCAGGTCGGCGTCGTCGCTGTCCTGGCCCTCGACGCTCGCCAGGAGGTCTTCGATCTCGACCGGTGAGGTGTAGACGGACAGGGCGTCCTGGAGTTCGCGGACGTGGGCGCGGGCGGCCTTGCGTTCGTTGTGGGTGGCAATCAGGTCGTGCCAGCGGGTCTTCGTGCTCATGCGTCAAGTGTCCGCGTCGGGCAACGATGCGTCCAATAGCTGCACAGCATGCCATTTATGCCGTAACGTCATGGGAGTGGAGACCGAGGCGCTGCGCTGGTTCCAGCTCGTTGCCGACGGACTGACGGTCACCGAGGTCGCCGAGACCTATGCCGTCAGTCAGCCAGGCGTCTCTCGTGCGCTTGCGCGACTGGAGGAGGAAGTCGGCACGCCGCTGTTGCGCCGCTCCGGCCGGGTGCTGCGCCTGACTCAGGCCGGGGCGACCTTCAAACGCCATGTGGACGCCTTTGTCAACAATCTCGACGACGGCCTGGCCGCGGTCGAACAACTGCTGGATCCCGGCAGCGGGCTGGTCACGCTCGGCTTCCCGCTCAGCCTCGGGACGTGGTTTGTCCCCGGGCTGATTCGCGACTTCGGGCGGATTCGGCCCCAGGTGCGCTTCGCCCTGCAGCGGACGGCGGTCGGCGAGCCCGGGGCCCCCTCGCGCCTCCTGCTCACCCGCGAGGTCGAGTTGGAGCTGACCACCGCGCGCATTTCCCATCCCGATATCGAGTGGCGACGGGTTGCCGTCGAGCCGCTGCTGCTGTGCGTGCCGCTCGATCACCCGCTCGCGGACGCCGATGCGGTCGAACTCGCCGCGGTCGCTGCCGAGCCCTTCATCATGCGCCGCCGGCCCTCGGGGATGCGTGAGCAGGTAGTCGACCTGTGCAATGTGGCCGGTTTCTCGCCGGTGGTCGCCTATGAAGTGGACGACCTGCCCACGGTGCGCGGCTTCGTCGGGGCCGGCCTGGGAGTGGCCGTGGTCCCGGCCCTCGGGCGCGATGTCCCGGTCGTGCTCGGGCCGGTCCGCTTCCTCCCGCTGCTGGATCCGGGGGCCCAGCGCGACATCGGCCTGGCGTGCCTGACCGAGCGTCGCCTGCTGCCCGCGGCCGACTCCTTCCGCCGCTTCGTGGTCGGGGGCGGGGCGAACCTAACCTCTGCTAGCAGCGTTTAGGTGTCGTCCAGCAGGGTCTACCCTGCTGGAGGAGCCCGAACCTGTGCTAGCAGAGGTTTGGCACGCCGGACGTATGCAGCGGATCACGCCCGCAACCACCTCGCCGAGGCGTGTCCTTCCCCGCCAGGGACCGATCGGCCCCGCAGACTGGAACCCGAAACCCGCCACCCGACGGCCGGCGGCCTCGAATGGCCCGGCCACCGAAAGGGCCCAGCCTCGTGCCACCACGCAAGCGCGCCAGCGCCACGATCATCGCCCTCGCGAACCAGAAGGGCGGTGTCGCCAAGACCACCTCGGTCGCCTCGCTCGGTGCCGCCTTCGCCGAGCTCGGCAAGCGCGTCCTCCTCGTCGACCTCGACCCGCAGGCCTGCCTGACGTTCAGCCTGGGCATCGACCCCGAATCCGTCGAGGCGTCCATCCACGACGTCCTCATCGGCGCTCGTGCGCTGAACGAGGTCGTCGTGAGCGCCGTCGACGGCGTCGACCTGGTGCCGAGTTCGATCGAACTCGCGGGCACCGAAGCCGTCTTGCTGGGCCGTCCCGGCCGGGAATACGTCTTGCAGGAGGCGCTCGCGAAGGCGGCCACGGCATACGACTTGATCCTGCTGGACTGCTCACCGAGCCTGGGCGTGCTCACCCTGAACGCGCTGACGGCCGCGCGCGGCCTGATCATCCCGATGCCCTGCGAGATGCTCGGCCATCGCGGCGTCGGCCAGCTTCTGGACACCGTCCGGGATGTCAAACGCATCCTCAACAAGAAGCTGACCGTCATCGGCGTGCTGCCGACCATGTTCGACTCGCGCAGCGCCCACCAACAGGATGTCCTCGCCGATGTCGGAGAGCGCTACGGGCTGACCGTGCTCAGCCCGCCGATCCCGCGCACGGTCCGTTTCGCCGAGGCCCCGGCCGTGGGCCGTTCGATCCTCGCCACCGCCCGCTCCAGCAAGGGCGCCCAGGCCTACCGCGCGGTCGCTCAGGACGTTCTGGCCCGACTCTGAGGTGGCCGCGCGGGTGCGGGGCTAGTCTGCCCGTATGCCGTCCACCACTCCTGCCCTTTCCCTCCCGTCCGCCGGTGCGCCCTTCGAGGCCATCGCTCTCGAGCGTCGCGACCTGCGCGACGACGACATCCTCATCGACATCGCCTATGCCGGCATCTGCCACTCCGATATTCACACCGGACGCGATGAGTGGGGTGCCGCGCACTACCCGCTGACGCCCGGCCACGAGATCGCCGGCACCGTCGCCGCCGTCGGCTCCGCGGTGACCCGCCACCAGGTCGGCGACCGGGTCGGCGTCGGCTGCCTGGTCGACAGTTGCGGGGAATGCGAGTCCTGCAAGGACGCGCAGGAGATGTTCTGCACCAAGCCCGCGGTCGGCACCTACAACGCCCAGGGCTATGACGGCGAGTGGACTGCCGGTGGCTACGCCCGTCAGGTCGTCGTCTCCGAACGCTTCGTCGTGCGGATCCCCGAGGCACTCGGGCTCGATGAGGCCGCGCCCCTCCTCTGCGCGGGCATCACCACCTACTCACCGCTGAAGCGGTGGGGCGCCGGGCCGGGCCGCACGGTCGCCGTCGTCGGCGTCGGGGGGCTCGGGCACATGGGTGTCAAGATCGCCGCGGCCATGGGGGCCGAGGTGACCTCGATGTCGCGCAGCGACGCCAAGAAGGACGAGGCGGCCGCGATGGGAGCAACGCACCACATCGCCACCGGCGATGCCGCGGCGATGAAGGCGGCGCGCCGCTCCTTCGACCTGATCCTGAACACGGTGAGCGCGGACCTGGCGATGGACGACTACCTCAGGCTGCTGAAGCCGAATGGGGTGTTGTGCAATGTCGGCCTGCCCGTCGAGCCGCTCTCGGTCACCCCGTTCGGCCTGATCGGCGGCAACAAGGTGCTGACCGGGAGCAATATCGGTGGGATTGCCGAGACCCAGGAGATGCTCGACTTCTGCGCCGAGCACGCTCTGGGCGCGACCATCGAGACGATCGATGCCTCCGACCCGGGTGCCGTCGACGCGGCCTGGGACCGCGTCGTCGCCGGCGATGTGCGCTACCGCTGCGTCATCGACACCGCGACCATCCCCGGCTGACCGGCACGACGACTTCCGGACGGGCCGAGGCAACCGGCACCGTACGCCCCCCTGCGGCATACGGCGCCGGGCCTCGGCCCCCTCAGGCCGCGACCAGACGCTCCCGACCGCTTGCTGGTATGCCGTGTGCTCGGCGTGCGTCATCGTCATACCGGTGAGCTTGCTCGTCTCGGCGCGTGGGCGTCCCGCCGACGTCACGCCTTTCGCCGGTCGGTCACGGTTCGCCGGGGCAGACCCATGACCGGGGTCACGTGCCTGACTGGCGCCGGTGACCAAGCGTGTGGTTGTGCGGAGGGGTCGTGACGGCAGGCCGGCCCCGGTTTCGGGGCCCAGCGAGCACGTCGACCTCGCGATCGACCATCCCCTCGGGCGGCGGATCATCCTGGCGTTGACCGCCATCCTCTTTCTGGCGACCCTGGCCAGCTTGCTCAAGGGCCGTGGCGCTACAGGTCGAGGATCCGGCGGTCGAACGGCCTTGGGTGACGGCGGCCTGCGTGGGGTGGCCAGCGCCTTCGGCTTCGTCATGCTCCTGCTCGGCGGTGCCCTGCTCGGGCTGATGGGGCGCTTCCGGGATGCCATGATCGCCAGTGCGGTCGTGCTCGCCGCGATCGCTCTGCTCAACCTGCGTCTGCACGAATCGGCGCGGATCATCGCCGGGTCCACCCTCTTGCTGGTGCTCCACATGCTCCTCATCACCGGGAGCGGTGCCCTCCTGCACGAGCTGCAAGGAGCCCGGATGGTCGCCCTGACGCGGGGCAGGCGCTTGGCTGCGGCGAACGCCGAGGTGCTGGCAGCGATGAGCATCGAGCGCGATCTGGTCCTGGCTCAAGAACGCGCTCGCTCGGCGCGGGAATTGCACGACGGACTCGGGCATCGGCTGACGCTGACAGCGATGTCGTTGCAGTTCGCCCTGAAGACCAAGGACAAGGACGCCGGCCAGGCTTGGGCCTAGGTGGACAACGCGTCCGACACGACGGCCGCCGCGCGCGAGGTCATCCGGGGCTGGGCGCGCGCCGCTGGCGCATCGGCGGACGCC
>NZ_DAOQZV010000116.1:0-9770 GCF_035343835.1 Nostocoides sp.
GATGCTCGCCGTGACAGCGACATCGACCTCATGGTCGACCTGGTGCCGGGGCGGGCCAACGAGTTGCTTCGGCTCTCGGGCCTGGCCGAGGAGCTGAGTTCGTTGCAGGGTCGGCGCGTTGACGTTGTGAGTGAGTCCTTCTTGCGGGACGAGGTCTGATAGCGCGACAGGACGCGGTGCCGTGTGAGTCGATCCGACCCCGAGCGCGCTTCGCCGCCGGCAGCCGCCGCCAGTCGCCGATCAAGCGTGACGAGCGTCGCGCCCAACACCTCCGCCAGGGCCACATATGCCGCATCCAGCTCGCGAACCGTGTGCCGTAGTTCCCAGGCTCTCCCGAGGAGTCCCCGATGGGCGTACCGCCCGCTCCAGCCACTGCGTGACCGTCGGGTGGGCGGCCAGTCGCTCGATTTCACGGCGCAGGTACCCCGGCACCGAGAGTCCGGCCTCAGCCGCCCATCGGGCGAGGGCGTCATAGACCTCGTCCTCGACGTCACGGATCTGATGCCTTGCGGCATAAGTGCCGATGACATACAGATCTTCACCTAGTGGGTCCGACCACCACCCGGGGAGCGGACGACTTTAACCGCCCCGGGGACGGCCCTCCCCATGCCTATCGCCAGCCGGCATACACCGTGGTGTCGGCCGTGATCGCGAACTTGGCCACGCGGGTCGTCAGCGACGCATCGGTGTACCAGCCAGTGAAGGTGTAGCCGGAGCGGGCGGTGCTGAAGTTCCCAAGGTCGATCACCCGGCCGTCGGCATACGTTCGGGGCGCCAAGACCTGGCCACCGCCGGTGTTGAACCGCAACTGACGCCGCAGCAGCGTCGCCCGGACCGGCAGCGAGTTCGACAAGACGGTGCCGCTCTTCAGCGCCAGCGCGTAGCTGCCCGCGGCGGTCACCGTGAGAACACGTCCGCGCACGTTCAGGCCGGCCCCGGACGGGATCCACGCCGATGTGCGCAGGGGGAAGGGCTGCTTGTACTGATCCTTCGCCACCACAGGCAGCTTGGTGAGATCGACAGTGGCCGACCCGCCCTTTGTCAGCGTCACGGTCAAGACCTTCAACGGATCCGCGATCACGATGGAGGCGAGCTTCCGCTTCGGCCGCGCCGTGACCGCGATCCAGGGCGAGTAGACGCCGTCGACGACAGCCCGCACGTGGAAGGTCCCAGCGACCGTGAAGGTGACTTTGTTGTCGACCACCTTGATTCCGAAGGACGGCAACTCCTGCGCCTGCCAGGTCACCGGGCGATCGACCTGCAGACCGGTGGTGTCGCTGAGAACGGGGGTCAGCGGACCGCTGATCGTCAGTTCGGGATCCCCCACATAGCCCGTCAGCGCCCCGGTCACCGCGATCGACCCGACGAAGGGCTTGAGGGTGACGGTCACGGGGACGACCGCGGTGCTCACCAGATCGGCGTTGGTCGTGGCCGGACCGCTCTGGTCGCCCGAGGTGTAGAGGCCGTCCTCGATCAGGTACTTCAGATACACCGTGCCGGGGGTGCCACCGGCATCCAGCGTCGTGGTCCCGGTTATGGGGTTGGTCCTGAGCTGGGCAACGGGACTGGTCGGGGCCGGCGCACCCGTGGCGTCAAGGACGATCCAATGACCGCGCACCGGGTTGAAGCCGTAGTAGTCGACGTAGTACCGGTTGAGTCCGCGCAGGGGGAGGTCGTCGGTGAACAGCTGATCGTCGGGTGTCAGCGTGATCGCTCGCTGCTGCGTTGTGGACACCCGCTCCAGCGGATAGAGCGGCGTGATCGCGGCGACGTTCGACGCGATCGTTGTGCTCGTGCCACTGAGCACACCACCGGTCAAGGACATCGGCCGCACGCTGATCAGCCGGTCCATCATCTGGGTGTAGTTGTAGGTCATCGTGTCGCCGAAGAGCTTGCGGAAATTGACCTCCGACTCGGCGGTGGCGCGCGTCCCCGTCCGGTCGATGGCCGCCCAGTCGAGCCCGGAACCGTGGGTGGCCTCATACCCCGCGACGTTGCGGTTCTGGTAACGAGCCTGGAGATTGTCGGCGGCGTACGCGGCACCGGCCGGGTTCTCCCCGAAGGTGGTCAAGGTCTGATCCAGGACGTTGACCTGGTACTGGTAGTAGCCGACCACCTTGACCTGGTATTGCAGCGCGACTGGGTAGTCGTACTTGGCGAGGAAGGTCGACTTGGTGGTCGACTGGCTGATCAATGCCCCCGTATGCGGTGGCAGCGCCATCGACACCGCGCCGGTGGCCGAGGTGGACGTGCTACTCGTCGTCGAGTTCGTCGTCGACTGGCCGAACAGCTCCGTGGCGTTCAGCGCGAGCTTGATCGTCTCCTTGCCGCCGCCGATCAGGCCGCTCAGCGGCGTGGTGAGCTCGGTGGTGTATTCGATCGCCTGGGTGTGGCTGTACTGCTCGGTCGAGGTCACCGAATTCACGATCTCTTGCGCGGTCGACTGCTGCAGCGACTGGCTGGCCTGCACCGGGACGCTCGACGCGTTCTGCACGCCGCCGGAGTAGGAGACATCGGCAGCGCCGGTGGTGACCTTGTTGTCGGGTCCCGGTGCCGCGGAGGTCATCTGCCCGCCCGCATTGAGATAGCCCAGCTTGAAGTCGTAGTAGATCACCGCGATCCCGACCTTCCCGCCCAGCGATCCCTTGGCCGACTTCAGCTGGTAGAAGACGCTCTGGGTCGCGGTGTTGCCGGTCAGGTCGCTATTGGTACCGAGCCCGGCGGGGAGGGCCAGGCTGCTGCGGATCTGCTGGTCGGCGGCGGCGAGACTGGCGGCCTCGGTGACCGGGCCGCTGACCCACGGCATGGTTCCGGTGGCACCGTCACCCGCGAGCCAACCGCTGTCCTCGCGGGACTTGGCCGAGAAGTAGATGGTGCGGGCGAGGTCGCCCCACAAGGTGGCCAGGGAGTTGGCACCGGCCCCGGGCACCGGCGTGGTCAGCACCTGGCGCAAGAACGTCGACGGCTCGGAGATGTCGCGCGCCTGCGTGCCGTAGACGTCGTAGTACTGGTGGCTGCCGACGCTCAGCAAGGCTGCCGAGCCATACGGCTGGTATGCCCCGTCGTCGGCTTGGGCGGCGGGCGGCACGGCAGTGGCCAGCAGGGCCGCGACCACCGCACCAGCCAGCGCAATGGTCGAGGGGCGACGGCTCACGAAACGCTTCACGATGTCTCAATCCTGGGATGACCCGGAACGCTGGGCAGGCGTCCGCGCTCAAGGCGACGCGCGGCGATAGTCACCCCACACCCCCGATCAGGTGGTCGGCATCGTAGAGATTGCGTATGCGGGTTGCCCTCGGCTCAGAGTCCGGGCGCCTCGGTTGCTCCGCCCGTATGCATGTAGCGCGCCAACGCCGTGCGTCCGCTCAGACCTAGCCGCGCATAGATATGAGTCAGGTGCGTGGTGACAGTCCGTGTGCTCACGAACAGCCGGTCGGCGATCTCGGGGTTGCTCAGCCCCTCTGCCACCAGGAGCGCCACTTCCCGTTCCCGCTCGGTCAGTTCCCCCGGTCGGCCGGGCGCGCTGGCCCGTCGGCGAGGGCCGCGCAGGAGGCGACGGCCCCGTTCGGCCGCCTCGTGCGCACCCATCCTTGCCAGCTCCGAAGCAGCGCTCTCGACGCGGGCGGACGCGTCAGCGTCGAGCCGGCCGGCCAACCCCAGATCGGCCCATTCGAGCCACCCGGCCGCCGCTGGCAGCGCCAGTCCCAGCTCCTCCAAGCGGAGGCTGCTCGCCTGGAGTAGCCCAGCGGCTTCCTGATCCCCCGCGAGAATCAACCGCAACCCCTCGAGCCGATCGATCACGGCCTCGACCCACGGCATCGGCTCGGGCAGGGCACGCAGGGCAGCCACTTGCGCCGCAAGCGCGTGGCGGTCCCCCAACCCGAAATGCGCGGAACCCGCCAGCATGCTTGCGTGGAACCAATGGCCGCGGCGCGGGTTGCCCACGGCATCGAGGGCAGACAACACGTCGGCCAGGCGTCCTTGACGCAGCGCGATGTGGGCGGCCAACTCGCCGGCCCCCACATTCAGGTGCAACAGACTGGCGTTCTCGTTGTCATAACAGCCGAGAAACTCCTCCTGGCACGCGAGCGCCAGACGCGTATCGCCGACATACGCGTGGATCAGCCCACGGACCAAGAACCCCTTGGCCAACACTGAGCGGCTGCCCAGTCGTGAGCCGATGGCCAAAATGGCGTCCGCGTGCGCTAAGCCACCGGCAATGTCGCCCGCCATGACCTGCAGGAACGCGGCCAAGGAGCGATGGTCTGCCTCGACCGCTTCCAGTTCAGCGTCCGCCGCCGATGAAATCGCGACGGCGATAGCGTCGCGAGCCCCGACGTCCATCGCGACCACCTGCGCCGTTTCGAGCGACACCGCTGCCTGTCCCACGAGCCGAGGGTCACCGCTGGTCGCCGCGAGCCGGCAGGCCTGGCGCGCTTGGTCGAGCATCTGGGCCCATCGGCCGTCGCGGGCGGCCGCATCCGTGAGCACAATGAGCCTGGCAACCCCTGCCGCTGGGAGACCGGTGCGCCGCCACAGGGCGTCCAGGTCGGCGACCGCAACGTCCTGGGCAGGGGTGGGCATCGGAGCCCGACCGGCGAAGAGCCCCCGGGTGAGCGTCACGGCATCGCGGATCGTCCCGGCGGCCGCTGGGTCCGTCTTGACCAACGCCGCCGCTTCCTCGATGTGCCCGCTCGCAGCGGCGAACAGGCTCTCCTGCCACTCCACCTCGGCCAACTCTCGAAGCCGGTCAGCCCGCCGCCCGACGTCCACCATCGGAGTGGCCAGGACGGACGCCGACCACGCCGCCACCGCGTCCGACCGGTGCCCGCCGGCGTGCAGGCCCCGAGCACGTGCCTCATGCAGCCCTGCCATCTGGTCGTATGCCGCGAGCGCCGCCGCGCGCCTGATGCCTACCTCGGCGAGGGTCACCGCTTCGCGCCACGACCGCGCTGTCAGCGCCCCATCGACCCCTCGGCGGAGCAACTCGAACGCGTCGATGTCGGACAACGGCCAGCCCTCGCACAACGCCGAGCCGCCGTCCGGCACGCCCGAGGCAATGGCGTCGCTGAGCGACGCACGGTTGACAGCCGCACGCAACTCCTGAAGGCGTTGCGGGCCCAATGCCTGGGCGACCAGGCGCTGCAGAAGCGGGACGGTCCCGCGGACCGCATGACCCTCGGGCCTCAAGTCCTCACGCACCAGCCCACGGTCCGCCAGCACCTGAAGCGCCGCCTCCATTGCCGCCGGTCCCCGGCAGCAGACGCGGCACAGCGCTGTGGCCGGGACTTCTCCATCGCCGGCGGACAGCAGCTCGACGGCGCACCGCGCCACCTCGTCAACCCCCGTTAGCATCGCGACCAGCATCGGCTCGGCGCCGGCCGGCACCGTCAGATCGTCGACGGGCCCGAGCAGCCAAACGCCGGCCCGCTGCGCCAGGACGCCGCGGCGGCGCAACTCGGCGACCAGGAGCCGAACCAGCCCCGGGGAACCGCCGCTCAACCCATGGGCCAAGGTCGTCAGGCTCTCTGGTGGCGGACCGGACAGGATGCCGGCGAGCTGAGCGGCCACCTCGGACCGGGTCAGTGGACGCAGGTCGACGCGGGTCCCGGGCTGCAGGCGAGCGGCATACGTGCTGAGGGAGATGACTCCGGCCGGGTGCGTCGCGCCGTGGTCCGCCCGCAGGCCCAACACGAAGGCAATGCGGGGGCTTTGCCGATCGGTCATGACAAAGCTGAGGATCTCCAGCGACACCTCGTCGACATCCTGCAGATCGTCGATCACGACGAGAACTCGGCCCGTGGCAGCCACCCGCTGCACCACTTGCCGGATGGCACTCGCGAGCCGGGTGCGTTCCAGCCCGGGCTGGGTGGGCAGCTGGTGGGCGGCTGGCCTTGCGCCACCGATCAGCCGATGCAGATCGGGAATCCCATCGGTCAGCCGCGACGCTGATGGGGCCGTTCCTACCAGGTCCCGCAGCAGGTCGAGGATCGTTGCGTAGGGCATCGACCGGTGGGCGGACGAGCCCTCGGCGGCGGCCACGCGCCACCCCGCCGATCGAACGCCCGCCGCAATGCCATCGAGGAAGGTGGACGTGCCCCAGCCCGGGGGGCCCGAGACGAGCACGGCTTCGTGGTGCTGACTGACCACGCCGCGCACCACATCCGCCAACTGGCCCGCGCGCTCTCGATCAGAGCGCCCGGCTTCCTGCATCTGAGCTCCCTTGCCTGAACCGGTATTCGTCGGCCCATCTTCCTCCTCCTGAGACATGAGGGAAGACCGGACCTGGACCCGGGCGGCGGGGCGCGTCTGCAACGGCCCTGAGCGAATATCGCTGGCCTGCCCGGTCCGGGGTTTCAGGCAGGAGGTGCGTCAGCATCTGATGCATGCGCACCACGCTGACTATCGACGACGATGTGCTTGATGCCGCCCGTGAACGCGCAGGACGCGAGGGCCGCTCTGCCGGAGAAGTGCTCTCGGACATTGTCCGCGCGGCCCTGACCGCGACGTCCGATGGCCACCAGCGAAGTGCGACGGGCTTCGCCCTGCTGCCGTCGCGCCGACGCACCGTCAGCGACAGCCTGGTCGAGCGCCTCCGCGACGGGGACCACGAGTGACGCGTGCCCTCCTGGACGTCAACGTCGTCATTGCCCTGGTGGACCCCGACCACGTCGATCACGCCCGCGTTCACGAGTGGGCTCGTGACGGGTTGTCCAGCGGTTGGGCCTCGTGCGCAATCACCCAGAACGGCGTCGTGCGCATCCTGAGCCAGCCGGCCTACCCGGGGACTGTGACAGTGACCGAAGCAATCGCGCTCCTTTCCGCATCGATCGCGGACACGGATCATCAGTTCTGGGCGTGCGGCCTGAGCCTGGTCGACCCTGACGTTGTCACCCCGTCAGGCCTGTTGGGGCATCGGCAGGTGACCGAGACCTATCTGCTCGCCCTGGCCGTGCACCGAGGGGGGCGCTTCGTCACCCTTGACCGGTCGGTGCCTCTTATCGCTGTTCCTGGCGCCAGCGAGGAACACCTGACCGTGCTGTAACCGTCCGCGTCGGCATCGTGCCCCAGGAGCTGGACGGGCGCAGGCCAGTGACGCCGAGGGCGAGGGCCAGCCCCAAGATAAGGAACAGCGGATCCCATAGCCAGGCGTAGCCGATCATGCCTGCGCGGTCGTAGCCGCCGTCCGGTCGGATGGCCCCGCCCAGGACGAGATTCCCCACGACCGTGTTGACCCCGCCCCAGAGAATCATGGCCGAGGCACCCAGCCAGCACACGCGACGCCCCCAGACGCCGAGCCGCCCGATGCGCCAGTGCGCGAGAGGCAGAGCAGCAAAGCCGGCCTTGACGATGGCCACCGGAATCAACAGCCAGCGGTGGCCCTCGAACTGAGTCACCAGCCGTTCTCCCAGCGTGCTCAGCGCGGGTGACGGCGCGGTCGCGGGGGATCGGCATACGGTAAGAGTCGCCGAGGCAGTAGCGCAGCCGGTAGGGGCATCGACCCGGTCCGGACCCGAACGCCACCACCAGAGACTCGGCTCTCGTTCATGACAAATGTCATGGGGATGCGCCCTGGCGGCGCGCAAAACTGCGTTGAGCCGCCGGATCCAGCGGCAATCTTTCGGCCCGAAAGGCAATCCCGGACATGGTGGTTTCGAAACGCAGTCAACTCGCCGTCATCGCCTCCGCGGCCTCAGTTCTGGCCCTCGCGGCACCCGCAATGGCTAGCGCGTCCAACGCTCACAAGGTCGTCACGGCGGCGCCGTCGTGGACCGCGAGCCTCAGGACCACTGGGGCGCCGGTCGCATCCGCGCGGATGGACGTGTACGTCGTGCTCGCGCTGCGCGATCCCGCCGGCGCCGAGTCCCTTGCCGCGTCGGTCTCGAACCCCGGATCGGCCAGCTACCGCCATTTCGTCACCGCCGCGCAGTGGCGCCAACGCTTCGCGCCGACGTCTGAGCAGGCTGCCCAGGTGTCGAACTGGTTGCGGGCCAACGGGTTTTCGATCGACGAGGTCCCCTCCAACAACCGCTACATCCGGGCTAGCGCGCGCACTTCGGACATCGAGAGGGCCTTCGGCACCCGCCTCGGGACTTTTCGCCGCAACGGCCAGGCCGTCACCGCGCCAACCACGGCACTGTCCGTGCCCGCCGACCTCGCTGCTGTGGTCGCGGGCATCGGCGGCCTCGACACCTCCGCCATGGCGCACCCGATGAACGCGGGAGTCGAGCGCACCCAGGCCCGCGGCAGCGGCGACCCGGTGCCGCCCGGCCAGCTGCCGCCGCCGGAGCCCGTCTTCCGCAACTCGGGCCCCTGCTCCACCTACTTCGGCGAGAAGACGGCCACCTCCGTGATCAACTGGCAGGGCACCAAGCGGCCCTACGCCCCGTGCGGTTACAAGCCGGCGCAACTGCGCGGCGCATACGGGGTAGGGACTGGCGCGGGCAGTGGCAAGGGGGCACGGATCGCCATCACCGATGCCTTCGCCGCCCCCTATATCAAGGCTGATGCACAGGCGTATGCCCGCAAGAACGATCCGGGGCATCTGTGGCGGCCGGGGCAGCTGACCCAGGTCTTGCCCAAGAGCTACCACTACATCGACGAATGCGGCGGTGCCGGGTGGTACGGCGAGGAGACCCTGGATGTCGAGTCCGCCCACGCCCTCGCACCCGACGCCAATGTCGTCTACGTCGGCGGACGCAGCTGCATGGACGCCGACCTCGACGCCGCTATCGACAAGGTGGTCAACGGCGAACTCGCCGACATGGTCAGCAACTCCTGGGGCGAGACCGAGAGCGATGGCTCAGCGGTCGCCGATATGACCCACCAGACCGCCCTGCAGGCGGCAGCCCAGGGCATTTCGCTGCTCGTCTCCTCCGGTGACAACGGCGACGAGATCGCCAACACCGGGCGCCGGCAGGCCGACGCCCCGGCCAACGACCCCTTGTTCACGGCCGTCGGCGGGACGTCCCTGGGGGTCAACAAGACCAATGGTTATGGGTTCGAACAAGGCTGGGGCACGGGCAAATCCGTCCTAACGGACGGCAAGTGGGATCCGATGCCGCCCGCGTGGGTCTACGGCGCCGGCGGTGGCACCAGCCGCCTGTTCACTCAGCCGGTCTACCAGAAGGGCGTCGTCCCGGACACGATCGCCCACTACTTCGGCACCGCGAAGGCCATGCGCGCGGTCCCGGACATCGCCCTCGACGGTGATCCGCAGACCGGCTTCCTCATGGGCATGACGCAGACCTTCCCCGACGGGTCGCTGCGCTACTCGCAGTACCGCATTGGCGGCACGTCGCTCTCCTCGCCCCTCATGGCCGGCGTGACCGCCGACGCCATCTCGCTCAGCGGCGGCGCCAAGCTGGGATTCCTCAACCCCGCGATTTACGCGATGGCCGGCTCGAGCGCCGTGCGCGATGTCAACCACGGCCGGACCGTCGACACCGCCGTCGTCCGCGTCGACTACATCAACGGCTTCGATGCCGAGGACGGATTGCGCACGAGCCTGCGCACCTTCAACCAAACCGGCACGATCTACACCCGCCCGGGCTATGACGATGTCACCGGCGTTGGCACCCCCGCCGGCACCGCTTTCCTTCGGGCGCTCAGCCGTTGACGCCGCAGGACCGACGAGCGCGTCACCGTGGGACTCCCCGCGGTGGCGCGCTTGTCGTATGCCGCGCCCTGCCCACCCATTGCTGACCCCGCCTCGTCGGCGGGGGCGTGGCGGGCGCCACGGGGGGGGTCTTCGGCCTGGGCGGCATTGG
>NZ_DAOQZV010000117.1:0-9690 GCF_035343835.1 Nostocoides sp.
CCAACGCACGCCGATCCCCGACACCGTCCCCGGCGTCAGAACCGTCTCGGCGCGTTCCCACGCCCGGTGTCGCTATAGCCCGCGACCTGAGACCAGTCCGACGTCGTGGCATCCGGCCCCGGCCAGGCTGCTGCCTGCGCGGTCGTCAGCACGGCTGCGCCGCCTATGGCGCTCAGTGCTGCAGTCAAGGCGATCCGTCGCGAGATCGTCCCCATTCCAACTCCCCCCCTGGCGAGGCGTCCCCGCCGCTCATGTCGCCGAGTGCCTCCCGGCTATCCGACTCTGCAGATCCTCTAAACCGAGCGGCAGTGACCCACAACGGGAGCGCTAGCGGTTGCCCGGTGGTTCGGCGCCTCCAACGGATCGCGGGCCGCGTCTGGACCACACCCCGGCGCGCGGAACCTGCCGGAAGAATTCAGACACCGGAGCGGAGGGTCACTCCCCCGTCGATCACCAGGGTCTGGCCGGTGATCCAGGCCGCATCCGAGGAGAGTAGGAAGCTCACCGCACCGGCGATGTCCTCCGGCAGGCCGAGCCGCTTCATCGGGTAGGGGCGCGCGGCGCGGTCCTCGTCCGCGGCATACAGAGCCTCGGCGAACTTGGTCTTGACCACGGCGGGCGCGACCGCGTTGACGCGGATGGCCGGGCCGAGTTGCATACCGAGTTCGCGGGTGAGCGCGATAAGCGCGGCCTTGGACACGCCATACATCCCGATCACGCCGGTCGCCCCAAGCCCGGCGACGGACGCGACATTGACGATCGCGCCCGGCGCGTCCTTGCCCAGCCCCGCCGCAATCGCCTTCTGCGTCCACGACAGCGCGGCGATCACATTGGTCTCCATGATCTTGCGCGACGCCTCGATCGGGGTGTCGATAATGGGGCCGTAGACCGGGTTGATCCCCGTGTTGTTGACCAACAGATCGACCTTGCCGTATGCCTGCACGGCCGCCGCGATCGCGGCGTTCTGGTGCGCGTCGTCGGCGGCATTGCCCGCCACCGCGACCGCGTGATCCGGCCCGCCGAGCGAGGCAACCGCGGCATCCAACGACTCCTGATTGCGCGCGGTGATCACCACGCGGGCGCCGTCGGCGACCAGACGCTCGGCGATGCCGTAACCGATCCCGCGCGAGGCACCGGTGACGATGGCGACCGAGCCGGCGTGCGCCCTACGGGCGTCGTCGCTCACAGGCCCAGGTCCCGTCCGATGAGTTCCTTCATGATCTCGTTGGAGCCGGCCCAGATCTTGGTGACGCGGGCGTCCCGCCAGGCGCGAGCGACGCGGTATTCGTTCATGAAGCCGTAGCCACCGTGCAGCTGGACGCACTCGTCGAGGACGTCGTTCTGCACCTGGGCGCTCCACCACTTGGCCTTGGCGGCGTCGACCGCCGACAGCTTCTGCTGGGCGTGCGCCTCGATGCAATCATCGACATAGGCCTCGGCGACCTCGATGGCCGTGACCAACTCGGCGATCTTGAACTTGTTGTGCTGGAAGGAGCCGATCGGCTGGCCAAAGGCCTTGCGCTCCTTGGCGTAGTCGATCGTCTCGAGCAGGATCTGCTTGGCATGCGCGACATTCGAGACCGCCGCGCCGACGCGCTCCTGAGGCAGGCGCTGCATCATCGCGATGAAGCCCATCCCCTCCGGGCCGATGCGGTTGGCGTCGGGGACACGCACATTTTCGAAGAAGAGCTCGGCGGTGTCGGACTCCTCCTGGCCGACCTTGTCGAGCTTGCGGCCACGGCTAAAGCCCGGCATCCCGTCCTCGACCATGAACAAGGTGATGCCCTTGGGGCCTTTGGTCACATCGGTCCGGGCAGCGACGATGACCAGATCGCACTGGTAGCCGTTGGTGATGAAGGTCTTGGAGCCGTTCATCACCCAGTCGTCCCCGTCGCGAACGGCCGTGGTCTTCAGGGCGGCGAGGTCGGACCCGCCCGAGGGCTCGGTCATCGCGATCGCGCAGATCAGCTCACCGGACGCCATGCCGGGCAGCCAGCGCTGCTTCTGCTCGTCGGTGCCGAGGTCGACGATATAGGGCGGGCAGACGTCGGAGTGGATGCCGAAGCAGGAGGAGACGGCGGCGTTGAACTTGCTCAACTCCTCCGCGCTGATCGCATTGAAGCGGTAGTCGTCGGCGCCCATGCCGCCGAACTCCTCGGGGATGTCGAGGCCGAAGAGGCCCTGCTTGCCCGCCTCGCGCCAGACCTCGCGGTCGATGGAATGGGCGGCGAGCATCTCCTCGGCACGCGGCTTGAGCGAGCGCTCGACGAATTCGGCGACCGTTGCCCGGAACTCCTCGTGGTCGGCATCGTAGAGATTGCGTGGCATGGACGGCTCCTTCGTCGACGGTGCTAAGCGCTTGCTTAGTTTTCGCACTATCGGGCATGCTTGTCAACATGACGGACGGCATCCGCCTGCGCATCGGAGCGCGGGTACGCACCTATGACGTGCACGCCATCCCCCTGACCGAGGGGGTCACCGAGACCGCTCTCCGGCTCATGGAGGCAGCAGCGGATGCGTTCTCCGACAAGGGTTTTCACGCGACGACTACGCGGGACATCGCCGGCCGCGCCGGCCTCTCCCCCGCCGGCGTCTACGTCCACTTCGCCTCCAAGGAGGCGCTGCTCTACTCGATCTGTATGCGGGGTCACACGGCCGCGCGCGACATGATCGTCGACGCTGCTGCGTCCGGACCACCGACAGTGGCGCTTGAAGCCATCATGACCAACTTCTCACGGTGGCACGCGGAGCAATATCGCATCGGGCGCATTGTGCAATACGAGTTCGGACACTTGACGCCCGGGCACCGCGAGAGCGTGTTGGCGCTGCGCAAGGAGATCGACGCCGCCGTGCGGGCGGTATTGGCCGAAGGCAATGCGCGCGGCGAGTTCCAGGTCGACTCCATCGCCGACACCACCCTCGCCCTGCTCTCGCTGTGCATCGACGTGGCCCGCTGGTATCAGCCCGGCAGCAAGCGCACCCCAGAGGAGATCGGCGCGACCTATGGCCGCCTGGGCTTGCGCCTCGTCGGCGTGACCTGACCCCTCCCCCCGCGCGGCTCGATCAGTCGCGGGTGAGCTTGCGGTAGGTCACCCGGTGCGGGCGTGCGGCCTCCTCACCGAGGCGTTCGATCTTGTTCTTCTCGTAGGCCTCGAAGTTGCCCTCGAACCAGAACCACCTGCTCGGGTCCTCGTCGGTGCCCTCCCACGCGAGGATGTGCGTGGCGACGCGGTCGAGGAACCACCGGTCGTGGCTGATGACGACGGCGCACCCGGGGAAGTCGAGCAGCGCGTTCTCCAGCGAGCCGAGGGTCTCGACGTCGAGGTCGTTGGTCGGTTCGTCGAGCAACAGCAGGTTGCCGCCCTGCTTCAACGTCAAGGCCAGGTTGAGACGGTTGCGCTCACCACCGGAAAGCACGCCGGCCTTCTTCTGCTGGTCGGGGCCCTTGAAGCCGAACTGGCTGACATACGCCCGCGAGGGGATCTCGACCTGACCGACCTTGATGAAGTCGAGCCCGTCGGAGACAACCTCCCAGAGGTTCTTGTTGGGGTCGATGCCGGCACGGTTCTGGTCGACATAGGAGATGTTGACGGTCTCGCCGACCTTGACCTTGCCGGCATCGGGATCCTCGAAGCCGACGATGGTCTTAAAGAGCGTGGTCTTGCCGACGCCATTGGGGCCGATGACGCCGACAATGCCATTGCGCGGCAGCGTGAACGACAGGCCGTCGATGAGGATGCGCTCGCCAAAACCCTTGCGCAGCTTGTCGACCTCGATGACGACCGAGCCCAGGCGCGGGCCCGGCGGGATCGCGATCTCCTCGAAGTCGAGCTTGCGGGTGCGCTCGGCCTCGGCCGCCATCTCCTCATAGCGGGCGAGGCGGGCCTTGGACTTGGTCTGCTTGGCCTTGGCGTTGGAGCGCACCCACTCCAACTCCTCGGCGAGGCGCTTGGCGAGCTTGGCGTCCTTCTTGCCCTGGACCTCCAGGCGGGCGCGCTTCTTCTCCAGATAGGTGGAGTAGTTGCCTTCATAGGGGTAGGCGCGGCCGCGGTCGAGCTCGAGGATCCACTCGGCGACGTTGTCCATGAAGTAGCGGTCGTGAGTGACGGCGACAACGCAGCCGGGGTAGGCGGCGAGGTGCTGTTCGAGCCACAGCACCGACTCGGCGTCGAGGTGGTTGGTCGGCTCATCGAGGAGCAGCAGGTCCGGCTTCTGCAGCAGCAGCTTGCACAAGGCGACCCGGCGCTTCTCACCACCAGAGAGCACGGCGACCTCGGCGTCCGGCGGCGGGCAGCGCAGCGCGTCCATCGCCTGCTCGAGTTGGGAGTCGAGATCCCAGGCGTCCGCGGCGTCGATCTTCTCCTGCAGCTGACCCATCTCGGCCATCAGCGCATCGAAGTCGGCGTCCGGGTCGGCCATCAGTTCGGAAATCTCGTTGTAGCGATCGAGCGCCCGCTTGATGTCACCGGCCCCCTCCTCGACATTGCCCAGGACGGTCTTGGTCTCGTCCAGTTGGGGCTCCTGCATGAGGATGCCGACGCTGTAGCCCGGGGTCAGCCGCGCCTCCCCGTTGGACGCCTGCTCAAGGCCGGCCATGATCTTCAGGACCGTGGACTTGCCGGCGCCATTGGGGCCGACGACGCCGATCTTGGCGCCGGGGAGGAAGGAGAGGGTGACATCATCGAGGATGACCTTCTCCCCATGCGCCTTGCGCGCGCGCGAGAAGACGTAAATGAACTCAGGCATAGGGTCAAGGCTAACCGCGCGAACGCCTGCGCCCGAATCGTCGCCGAGGAGCCGGTATGCCCGTTCTGGTGATCGCCGCGACGCGGCGCGAGGCGCGCTATGTCCCCGCCGGTATGCCGCTTCTCGTCACTGGAGTAGGCAAGACGGCGGCGGCGGTGGCCACCTGCCGGGCGCTGGCGGCATACGGCGATCCGAGCGCGGTCGAGGTGGTGAACATTGGGACGGCCGGGGCGCTGCGCGACGGGCTGACCGGGCTGTTTCACCCAGGCGTGGTGGTCAATCACGATGTCAATCTCGCCTTGGGGCTGCTCGGCTATCCGCCGCAGCGGATCGATCTGGGCTGCGGAGCGGCCGATGTGGTGTTGGCGACGGGTGACACCTTCGTCACCGACGTTGCCGTGCGGGACCGGCTCGCGCAGGATGCGCACCTGGTCGACATGGAGGGCTTCGCGATCGCGTATGCCGCTGCGTCCTTCGGCGCCTCGGTGCGGCTGGTCAAGCATGTCTCGGACAATGCCGACGAAGGCGCGCTGGAGTGGCCTGCCCTGGTTGATACCTCGGCACGGGTGCTCGGTGCCTGGGTCGAGGAGCATCTCGGCTAAGTCACCTCACCCGTTCGACGGTTCGCACCATGCCGTGAGGGGGCGGGGCGGGTTGGGCCTCAGCTTTGTCCACAGCCGCCGACCGCGGTGCCCGTGATCCACAGGGTTTTCGCGGGTCGTGGCGAGTAGCTCGGCGGCTTGCCAGGCTGGCATCGAACCTTCGCGACCGCGCGAGGGGCGAGGCCCGAAGGGGGCAGGGATGAACGAGAACTATGTGACCGTCAGTGGGCGCCTGTGCGCCGACCCCGAGGAGCGCGTCAGCCGCTCGGGAGCGCTGTTCACGACCTTCCGGGTGGCGTCGACCGTCCGGCTGCGGCGCAGCGACGGGGCGTGGGAGGACCGGGAGACGGCCTTCTTCAATGTCATTGCCTGGCGTTATCTGGGCCGCAATGCCAAGGATTCGCTGGCCAAGGGGCACCCGGTCGTCGTCCACGGCAAGCTGCTGGTCAAGCTCTTCGACCGCACCGACGGCAATGGCAAGAACACCAGCGTCGAGATCGAGGCCACGTCGATCGGGCACGACCTGACCTACGGCTACACCGAGTACACCAAGGGCATGAAGCTGCGCCTCGACCCGGGTGACCGCACCAATGACCCCGTGGTCGCCGAGGCGCGCGCCAACAACTGGGGCGCCGGCGATGGCGAGGGCCAGGTCGGGAGTCAGTCGGTCGGTGCGCCGTGGGGCTGCGGTGCCGACCATCCGGCCGACAACGCGCGACACGACAGCGACGGGGCCGACGGGTCCGGCGATAACGTCGAGAGCTGGAACCCGGCCTATGTCGAGGTCGGCCCGGACGGATTTCCGCTGGCTGACCAGCGGGCGGGTGACGCCGTCGAGCAGAGCGACGAGATGGGCGACTTCGAGCCCGACCGCTGGCTCGCCGGGGCCGGCGCCCCGGCGGAGGCGGGCATCCGCGACTGACGGGCTGTCCGGTCAGCGGCGCCGCGCGGCCCCGGGCATCGTGGCCCCGGCAGCGTCGAGTTGGATCCTGGTCTCCCGGTGCCGAGCGAGCACCGCGGCGACGGGCTGCACGATGCTGCGATCCGCAACCGTGGCGATGGCATCGTCCAGCTTCCGCCGGGCGGCCGCCGAGCGGCGCCGGGAGCCGACCGAGGCGAACCACCGGGAGATCAGCTCAAGGAGCCAGCCGAGTGCCAGCCCGCCGGCGAGCAAAACGAAGGGCAGGGCGAACGGTCCCACGTGCACGGTCGGCAGCTCCGGCAGTTGGAACCAACCGACGACGAAGATCGCTGCGAGCCAGACCAGTCCCGCAACGGTCGCGAGGGCGAGAAGGAGTTGGAGGATGCCGAGGACCGACCACCACATGGGGCGGCGGCCTGGCAGACGCGTGCCGACGACGGCTTCGTCGAGGTCGTCGGCGCGTCCGGCCGCCGACGGCAGCGCCGCGAGCGCGACGGCTTCGGCCCAGGGCTGTGGCAGATCGCCTCCTGCCGATTGCGCAAGTCGGCGGGCAGCGAGTTCGACCGCAGCCTGAGCGGCTGGCGTGGCCTCCGGGATGGACGACCGCGTGACGCTGCGTCGCACCTCCCGCGAGCCGAGCGCCTTCTCCTCCATGGGGTCGAGGCGCAGGCGTTTCAGCGGGTCGGGTCGCAGGGCGGAAACCCAGCGGGTGAAGGGCCAGCCGGTCGCGGCGACGGCCTGGCGCTGATAGTCGCGTCGCACGGCCTCGGCGACCGTTGGCACTCCGGCGGCGCGCGCCAGGGCGGTCACGAGTTCCTTGGTGTTCGCGCCCTTGAGTTCGGGCTCGGAGTCGCCGACGCCGTGTCGCAAGGCGGTGGCAACCGACCGCACGTCGGCGTCGAGTCGGGTGCGCGCAGCGCGGGCGCCCTCGACGGCTTGCGCGAGGTCCTCGCGCAACTCGCCGACGCCGAGACCGGTGCGCGCCGAGGTAGCCAGCACCTTGGCCTTGGTCAGCCCGTCGCGCTTCAGCAGCCGGGAGAGATCGGCGAGGCATTCCTGTTGCTGGCGCGGGGTGAGCCGGTCGGCCTGGTTGAGCACAACGATCGTCACGGCGTCGTAGTTGGTCATTGCGGCGACATAGTCGTCGTGGAGGCGAGCGTCGGCATACTTCTGTGGGTCCGTGACCCACACAAAGACGTCGACGAGTTCGAGCATGCGCTCGGCCTCGGCCCGGTTGACGCTCTCCCGGGAGTCGAAGTCGGGCAGGTCGAGCAGGACGAGGCCGTCGAGCGATCCGCCCGTGCCGACCTGGTGGCGGTTATCGACCTCGAGCCAGTCCAGGAGCGGGCCCGCGGGTTCGTCGCCCCAAATGGCGGCCGTGGGCTTGGAGGTGGTCGGGCGGCGCGCTCCGATGGTCGCGACATCGCTGCCGACGACGGCGTTGAACAGGCTGGATTTTCCGCTCCCGGTCGCGCCGGCGAAGGCGACGACGGTGTGGCTGCCGGTATGCGCAGTCCGTTCGGCGACCTTCGCGGTCACGGCTCGCGCGCGTTCCGCCGCAACGGGATCCAGCTGGGCAGCACCCGCGGCCAGCGCGGCGGCGAGTGCGGCAGCATGCCGTTGCAGGTCTTCGGCGCTTACCCCCGAGGCGCGGCCGAGCTTGAGGGGATTCACCGGGCCGCCTGCACCTTGTCCAGGGCGCGTGCCAGACGCTGGGTCTGGTCCTCCGGGACCGTTCGCGCGCCGATCGCGTCGAGGTAGCGGGCCTGCTCCCGGTCGATGACCGCGTCGGCACGGGCCAGGAGCGCGGCGCGCGCCTTCTCCGACATCGTGCGCACGGCCTGGTCACCGAAAATCGCCTCCAACACCCGCTGGGCCAGCACGGAGGTGCCCCCGGCGATGCCGACCTCGGCGCCGGTCAGCCCGGCGGTGTGGGCGAAGGTCACGAGCATCAGGAACAGGCCGATGCCGTTGACGCCGTATGCCGCGATCCGCGCATTCGTGCGCCGGTCGCGGCCCTCGCTGCGGACGATGTCGAGCACTTCGTCCTGCCAGCTGCGGACCTCCCGGTCGACGCGCTCGGACAGATCGCGCGAGGCCTTGCCCAGGTCCGGGTTGGCCCCGAGCAACTCCGCGCCGGCGGGCGTCCCGCGCCAGGAGCGCGCGATATCCGCGGCGGCCGCCGTGCTGTTAGCTTCGATCAACTGCGCCACGCCGACGTGCAGAGCCTCGTCGACATCGGCCTGAGTGGTCGTCTTGCCGGTCAGCGCTCCGGTGATCCGGTCGCGCAGTCGCGATACCCCCGACTCGACCTTCTTGAAGAACTCGCCGGTGCCCACGAATTCCTGCCACCGCGCAAGCACCTCGCCCCGCAGCAACTGGCCGTCGCTCATCCCCGCCGAGACGCCCTTGCGGGCGGCCGCGAACGCGGCGTCCACGTCGTGGCGCAACTGCCCAGTGACCCGCTGCTGGGCGCGACTGGCCGAGATGAGTTCCTCGGCGCGCTCGTCGAGAGACGCGAGCGCGCCGGACAAGGTCTGGCGGACGACCACCTCGCGCGCGCCCGCGTCCGCGGCGAGGTCGGTCAGCCACGACCGAAGGCGGGCGATGTCAGCGTCGGGGATCAGGCCGGCATCGGTCAGCGTCGTCTCCGGGATGGGGAAGACCGGCGAGGTGCCCAGGCCCTGCTCGCGGAGCATGTCCACCAGATGAGGGCGCACCTCCCCCATCACCTCGGGGGGCACCCGGTCCAAGACGATCGCCACGGCTGTCCCTCGGTCGGCAGCCTGGCGCAGCAGCTCCCATGGCACGGCATCGGCATACCGGGCTGCCGTCGTGACGAAGAGCCACAGATCAGCGGCCGCGAGCAACTGCCGAGACAGGCCGCGATTGGCCGAGACGACCGAGTCGATATCGGGGGCATCAAGCAGCGCTAGACCCGCGGGCAACTCGGTGGATTCCACCAGCCGCACGGTGTTCTCCGCATCGCGGTTCGTGACCTCGCCGGTGACCCGGCTCAACTCGGGCAGGATCCGCGCGTCGGCGAACCAGCGCTCGTCCTGCGGGTGATGCACCAGCACCGGGCTCGTCGTGGTCGGGCGGATGACGCCGGCGCGGCTGACCTCACGGCGCAAGAGCGAGTTGACCAGCGTCGACTTGCCGGCTCCCGTCGACCCGCCGATCACCGCCAACAGCGGCGCGTCGATCGACGACAGGCGCGGGATGACGTAGTCGTCGAGTTGCCGCAACAGCGCCGCGCGATTGTCCTTCGCCGCCGCGGTGCTGGGCAGGTCCAGCGGCAGGACGCTCTCGGCAACCCGGTCGCGGAACTCACGCACAGCAGGCAGCAACTGATCGCTGCCTGCCGCCGTCGTTGACACGCGCCAAGATTACCCGCCATTAGCCTGCGGCAATCGGACC
>NZ_DAOQZV010000118.1:0-9673 GCF_035343835.1 Nostocoides sp.
TTCGGCGCCCGGCCGCCGGCTGACCCCGCGGGCTGACGCCGCAGCGGCATACGGGCGAGGTCAGGCGCCCGGCGGCTTGTCGCGCAGTAGGCAAGTGATCCGCGAGGTGCACAGCTTCTTCTCGTCCTCGTCTCGGATGACGATCTCGTAGGTCACCAGCGTGTTGCCGACGCTGATCGGGGTTGCGACACCGGTTACCCACCCCGAGCGCCCCGCCCGGTGGTGAGTGGCGTTGATCTCGATGCCGACCGCGGCACGCCCGGGACCGGCCGCCAAGCCGGCGCCGATGGACCCGAGGGTCTCGGCGAGCACGACGCTCGCGCCGCCGTGGAGCAGGCCATACGGCTGGGTGTTCCCCTCCACCGGCATCCGCGCCACGATGCGGTCCTTGGCGACTTCGAGCAACTCGAGGCCCATCCGTTCGGCCAGGGTGCCCTTGGAGGCCTGGTTGAAGTAGCCCGCGAGCTCGGTCGGGGAGGCGGCGGCGTCGAAGGCTGTGGGGTTGTCGGTCATGACGCATAGGCTGCCATGCGTGAGTCGCCTCCTGTTGCTCGACGGTCATTCGCTGGCCTACCGCGCCTTCTTCGCCCTGCCGGCCGAGAACTTCTCGACCAAGACCGGGCAGCATACGAACGCGATCTACGGCTTCACCTCGATGCTGATCAATGTGCTCCGCGACGAGGAGCCGACCCACGTCGCGGTCGCCTTCGACGTCTCGCGCGACACCTTCCGCATGCAGGAGTACGCCGAGTACAAAGCCGGCCGGTCGGCGACGCCGCGCGAGTTCTCCGGCCAGTTGCCGCTGCTGAATGAGGTGCTCGATGCCCTCAAGATCCGGCACCTGGAGGCGCCCGGCTACGAGGCCGACGATATCATCGCCACCCTGGCGACCCAGGCCGAGGCGGCCGGTATGGACGTGTTGATCTGTTCCGGCGACCGCGATGCGATGCAGTTGGTCTCCGACCGCGTCACCCTTCTCTATCCCATCCGTGGGGTCTCGGAGTTGACCCGGATGACCCCGGCGGCGGTCGAGGAACGGTATGGCGTGCCGCCGGGCAAGTATTCGGATCTCGCGGCCCTGGTGGGGGAGTCCAGCGACAACCTGCCTGGGGTGCCGGGCGTCGGGCCCAAGACCGCGGCCAAGTGGATCGGCCAGTTCGGCGGCCTGAGCGGCCTGGTCGCTAATGTCGACCAGGTCAAGGGCAAGGTCGGCGACGCACTCCGGGCCCATTTGGACCAGGTGCTGCGCAACCGGCGGCTCAACCAGTTGGTCCGTGACCTAGACGTGGGCGCGACTTTGCCCGAACTCGAGCGGCGCATGTGGGATCGCGAGCAGGTCCACACCGTCTTCGACGGCCTGGAGTTCCGTGTGCTGCGCGAGCGCCTCTTCGCGACCTTCGACACCGTCGCGCAGGAGGCCGAGGGCGGGTTCGCGGTGGACGTGGAGACCTTGACCAGCGCGACGCTGGGGCCGTGGCTCGCGGCGCACGCGCGCTCGGGCGCCGACGTGGGCGTGCACGTCGTCGGGTCGTGGGCGCGGGGGACCGGGGATCTCGGGGCAATCGCGCTGGCCACGACCCAGGACCGGGTGGGTTATGTCGACGTGACCGACCTGACGCCGGCCGCCGAGGCGGCGCTCGGCGACTGGCTGGCGGATGCCAGCGTGCCGAAGATCCTGCACGACGCCAAGGGCCCGATCCAAGCGCTCGCGGCGCGCGGCTGGACTTTGCGCGGACTCTCCCTGGACACGGCCCTCGCGGCCTATTTGGTGCGCCCGGATCAGCGTGACTACGACCTGACCGACCTCGTGCTGCGCCAGCTGGGGCGCGATCTGCACAAGGACGCCGGTGCGCAGGACGGGATGCTCGACTTCGGTGCCGACGATGCCGCCGAGGTCGATGCTGCGGGCGTGCGGGCGCTGGCCGTACTGGAGTTGGGCGCCGCCCTGCGCGATCAGGTCGACGCCGCCGGGGGCACCGACCTGATGCGCGAGGTGGAGTTGCCGCTGGTCGATGTGCTCGCCGAGATGGAGCGCACCGGCATCGCTGTGGATATGGACCGCTTGCACGCGCTGGAGAAGGATTTCGCCGACCAGGTCGCCCTCGCCCAGGACGACGCCTACGACGCCATCGGCGGCGAGCAGATCAACCTCGGCTCACCGAAGCAGCTGCAGGTGGTCCTCTTCGACACCCTGGGCATGCCGAAGACCAAGCGCACCAAGACGGGCTGGACGACCGACGCCGAGGCGCTCGCCGATCTCTACACCAAGACCGAGCATCCCTTCCTGGAGGCGCTGCTTCGGCACCGGGACGCGACGCGGCTGCGGGTGACGGTCGAGGGCTTGCTGAAGTCGGTCGCGGACGATGGGCGCATCCATACGACCTATGAACAGACGATCGCCGCGACCGGGCGGCTGTCCTCGAAGGATCCCAATCTGCAGAACATCCCGATCCGCACCGAGGAGGGGCGCCGGATCCGTGAGTCCTTCGTCGTCGGTCCGGGCTTCGAATCGCTGATGTCGGTGGACTACAGCCAGATCGAGATGCGGATCATGGCGCACCTCTCGGGCGATGAGGGGCTGATCGAGGCCTTCCGTAGCGGTGAGGACCTGCACCGCTTCGTCGGGTCGCGGGTCTTCGGGGTCGAGCCGGCCGATGTCACGCCGGCCATGCGCAGCAAGGTCAAGGCGATGTCCTACGGCCTCGCCTACGGGCTCTCGGCCTTCGGCCTCTCGCGGCAGTTGACCATTCCGACCGAGGAAGCGCGGGCGCTGATGGAGGAGTACTTCGCCCGGTTCGGCGGCGTGCGCGACTATCTGGGCTCGATCGTGCAAGCTGCCCGCGGGACGGGGTACACCGAGACCATGCTGGGCCGGCGGCGCTACCTGCCCGACCTGACCAGCGATAATCGTCAGCGCCGCGAGATGGCCGAGCGGATGGCGCTGAATGCCCCGATCCAGGGCTCGGCGGCCGATGTCATGAAGGTCGCGATGCTTGGCGCGCACCGGGCGCTGGCCGACGCGGGCTTGGCGTCCCGGCTGCTTCTTCAGGTCCACGACGAACTCGTGGTCGAGGTGGCCCCCGGCGAAGCGGCCGCCGTCGAGGCGTTGGTGCGCCGCGAGATGGGAGCGGCGGTGGCGATGGACGTGCCGCTCGACGTCAGCGTCGGCGTCGGCCGGTCCTGGCACGACGCCGGTCACTGATCGCAGCCTTTCCGCCCGATGCCACAAATCCCTCGTTCGCAACGGGAGACTTCTCGCGCGAACGCGCACTTTCCGATGCCCGAGGCCCTGTTTACCTTCACGCACCTCTGGCGGGTGGCGGCCCCGCCGGATCGGGTGTTCGCGGTCCTCGCCGACCCCGATCGGTATGACCAGTGGTGGCCGCAGATTCGTTCGGTCATCCGGCTTGGCCCGGACGACGGGCTGGCCCGGGTGCGAAGCCTGCTCCCGCTGACGTTGACCTTGCATCTGCGCCGGATCGAGACGGACGCGGCCGCCGGCCGCCTCGCCGTCGCGATCACGAGAGACCTGACGGGCTGGGCGCGATGGACCGTGGGACCGGACCGTGACACCGGGGGGACTTGGGCGGCATACGAGCAGGAAGTCGTGGTCACCGCACCGCTGCTCGCGCGCATCGCGCCGCGTGCCGGTGCTCTACTGCTCGCCAATCATGAGGCGATGATGCGCTCCGGCGAGCGCGGCCTGCGCCGGCGCCTGAAGGAGCGAGCCTGCCGGTCAGGGGCGGCCGCGCCCCCAAGCGACGGCGACGTCCGCCGGGGTGGTGAGCACCGCGGTCGTGCTCCGCTGTTTAAGCGCGGCCAGCAGGGTGTTGCGGCAGAAGTTCTCGGGGTGGCCGGTCCACCGGTTGCGCCAATCCGGGCTGGTGCAGTCCCAGGCGTTGGCTTGGCCCATGGTTCCGGACTTTCCGTCGACCACGCGATAGAGCTGCAAGATGCCATAGGTGCCGGCCGCCGGCCGCAGCACCTTCAGCATGTCCGGAAGTGCCGTGGTCCGGCGATCGGAACGGACCGGGAAGCTGTAGCACGGCAGGGCGGGGTTGTTGCACCGTCCCCCGTTGATCGAGTAGGTCAACAGTGGATAGGGGTAGGTCGTCGCGGCGGCCCTGGTGTTGGTCAGCGGGGTTTCGGTGTAGAGCCGACCGAAGCTGAAGTACTTTGACACCACGCTCTGAGTGGCCGCGTCTTGCATGTCATTGGGGTAGTTGAACAGCCCCCAGGCTTTGGTCTGGCCCTTGGCCTCCAGGACCGGAATGGTGGCGCCGCTCTCGTCGTACCGTTGTTCATCGGTGGTCAGCGTCGTCATTTCGACATAGTTCATGCCCTGGGAGACGGCCGTCCAGCCGTAGTTCGTGCGCAATGTGGCCAGGTCGTTCCAGGTCGGATAGATCACGCCCCGAATGCATGGTCGGCTGGTCGCTCCCATGCGATTGACCACTACCCCGGTGACGACCGTGGTGATCCCGATGGATTTCAGATCGGCCGCATCCTGAAGAAGGGTGCGCATGCCTGACGTGGGCGTGCACGCCGCGGTCCAGATCGACCGCCCGAACATGATGCTCAGGTAGCTCGGTGCCGGGGCATCGAGGGCGTGGCGATCGTCCGGCACCCGCTGGGCGCTTGCAGGCGTGGCGACGGCGGTCAGCAATAGCAATGGGACAAGGGCGCGGAGGGGTTTGCTGATCATTGTCATCTCTCGGGAATGGTCGACAGGGCGGGGGCCAAGCGCGGGCCCCCGCCCTGTCGACGTCACTTGGCGAACGAGTACAACTTGCCGCTGCCGACGGCATACACCGACGGCTGACCCTGCTGGTAGGCCGGGCCGGACAAAGCGTATTGGCCCGTTGTGTAGCTCCAGCTGGTGGCGCACGACGAGCTGAACTTGTAGGTCTTTCCGTTGGTGTTGGTGGCGTAGGTGCTGCCCGTGGTGGAGTCCGCCGCCGCGCGCGAGTTGAACGATCCGCCGACTGTGGCCATGCACATCGTGAGCCCATTGGAGGAGTTGATGCTGTAGAACTTGCCGTTGGCGCCGGTCAGGTAGACGCGGCCTTGGCCCTTTGAGCCCATGAGTTGTCCGGTGGTGCCCATATTGCGCGACCAGGACAGGGACCCGTCGGAGACGTTGTAGGCGTAGACATTGTTGCCCGCATCGGAGACATAGACGCGCCCGTCGTTGGGAGCCGAGGCCCGGCCGACGAGGTTGTAGCTCAAGGAGTGGTACCAGAGCGAATCGCCGGTGTAGGCACTCACCGCGTCGATGTAGTGGCCGTTGGCCAGCAGAATCACCCCGGCGTTGATGAATCGGGGCTCTTGCGCGCCGCTCACGCCGTAGACGTAGTCCCAGAGGAAGCTCAATGAGGTGTTGTAGCCGTAGAGCTTCGAGGCGTTCGGGAAGGCGGCGGCGACAACGCCATTGCCGTATGCCACGAGGGCGGGTCCACCTGGGCCGCTCGCCACGGCGAGCAAACCGCAGTTCGTCGCGCTCAAGGCGAGGACGTAGCCATTGGTGGTGCCGACGTAGACGCGGTTCGTGGCGGCGTCGACGACTGGGGCGAGCGTCGCCTGGCCGTAGTTCCCGCTGGTGCACACGAGCGACCCATTGGTCGTTCGTCGAATCTCCATCGTCTTGTTCGTACCGAGGACGACGGTGCCGGACTTGCCCATGGCGACGTTGAGATACGTCTTCCCGGTGCTGACGCTCCACCGAGGCGTTACGGGTGCTGAGGCTGATGCGCTCGCTGCGGCCGACCCGATGAGGGCCAAACCGAGAGCGGTGGCGATGCTGATCGTGCGTGTGGGCGACTTCATGGCTCTCCTCCAGTGCGCTGTGGCTCGGGAATCCCCGGCTCTTGGCAATCTAGACAGCGCGATCGCCGTTGTCTCGAAAACGCAGAAGTTGCCACACGGCATCCTTCGATAGCGCTCTATTACAGCAACACTCGTGATTCCAAGGCCCTCCGGATCGCCGACGAGCTCCGCTTGTCGCCGACCTCATAGAGTGGCCGTATGCCTGCAGACCAGCCCACCATCCTGGCCACCTCCGGCGGCTACCGCTATGGCACGCGGACGCGGATGGAGTTCGACAAGCTCGTGGAATATGCCGTCGAGCTGTCCGGGGTGACCGGACGCGCCCCGCGGGTGTGCGTCCTGGGGACCGCCTCCGGCGACCAGCGATGGTTCGCCGCCGAACTCGATGAGGCCGCGCGGGTGGCGGGCTACGACCTGACCCCGCTCCACCTCTTCCCGATGCCCAATGTCGACGACATCGAGGCTCACCTGCTCGCGCAGGACGTCGTGTGGGTCAACGGCGGCTCGGTCGCCAACCTGCTCGCCGTGTGGGACGTGCACGAGTTGCGCCCCGTCTTCCGGCGGGTGTGGGAGGCCGGCGTCGTGCTCAGTGGCGTGTCGGCCGGCTCGATCTGCTGGTATCGCGGCGGGTGCACCGACTCCTTCGGCCCCGATCTGCGCGCGGTCACCAACGGGCTGGCCCTGCTGCCCTACGACAACGGGGTGCATTACGACTCCGAGGAGCAACGGCGCCCGACCATTCACCGCCTCGTCGGCGACGGGACGCTGGGTGAGACGCACTGCACCGACGACGGGGTCGGTCTGCTCTATCGCGGAACCGAATTGATCGAGGCGGTGAGCGAGCAACTCGGCAAGGGCGCGTATGTCGTCACCCGCGGCCCCGACGGCACCGTCACCGAAGAGCGGATGGACGTTCGCGCTCTCGCCTGACGGCCCGGGCCGTGCGGCCCTTGCTACCGTCGGGCCATGGACGCGCTCCCCTTCTTCGTCCATGGCCGTAGTGTTCATCTGCTACCCAGGATTGGCGATGCAGGTGACCGCCGCCACCAAGGACGTGCAAAGGCGGCTGGACGTGCAGGACGACCAGATCAAGCGCACCGCCGACCGCGTCGGCGTGCCCGCATCAGAGGTCCGCGTCCTGCCGAGGTCCGCGAGGCGCTGCGCGGCGAGAAGATCCGCGCCATCAAGCCCCATCGCGACGCGACCGGCTCGGACCTGACATCTGCGAAGGAGGCTGTCGACCGGATCGAGGCGACCGGCGCCCAAGACACACCCTCGTGACCATGGGTCTGTGTGCGCGGCCCGTGATTGGCGTGCCAGGATCTGCGCATGACGATCCTCTACACCGCCGAAGCCCTCGCTACGGGGGCCGGCCGCAACGGACATACGCGCACCAAGGACGGCCACGTCGACCTCGACCTCGCCGTCCCCGTCGAGATGGGTGGTGCCGGGGGCGCGGCCAATCCCGAGGACCTCTTCGCTGCCGGATATGCCGCCTGTTTCCACTCCGCCCTCCAACTGGTCGCGCGCCGCGCGAGGGTCGAGCTGGGCGAGTCGAGCGTCGGAGCGCGGGTCGGCATTGGCCCGACGAGCGGCGGCGGCTTCGGGCTGGAGGTCGCCCTCGAGGTGATCATTCCCGACCTGCCGGCCGACCAGGCCCAGCAACTGGCCGACGCCGCGCATCAGGTCTGCCCCTACTCCAATGCGACCCGCGGCAACATCCCGGTCACGGTGACGGTCGCGGCGGACTGACGTCGGTCAGCTCAGGCGCTCGCCGGCAAGCAGGGTCACCAGCCCCGCGAGCGAGAGCACGGCCAGGACGGTGATGGTCGTCGCGATGATCCCGCCGACCGTCGCGGGTGCGATGAAGCGGATGGCCAGGCCGACCACGATGACCGCGACCCACACCACCACCGAGAACGTATGCCGTGCCCTCGCCACGTCGACGTACGTCACCAACTGCACCACCGCGAGCAGCATCCCCGCGGCGGCGAAGGCGGGGGCATAGGGGGCGGCCTCGGCATACGCCGATCCGGCGAGGGCGGCCGTCAGTTCGGTGTCGAAAATCCAGGTGACGACGATGGCGAGGGCACCGACGCCGGCCACGGCGGCCAGCGCCAGCCGGACGGCGCGCCCGGAGGCGCTGCGCGCCGCTACGTGCGGGAAGACCCACAAGGCGATGAAGTTGGTGCCCCAGAAGGTGACCCGGGCGAAGAGGGTCAAGAAGGCATACCAGCCCGACGCGGTCGCCGGCAGCACCGCACGCGCGAGCAGGAGGTCGGCATTCAGGAGCGCGAGGAGGGCGCCCGAACCGATGCTGGCGCGCAACAGGCCGCTCCATCCCGGTCGGCCGTCGTTGTCGCTCGCACCCTCCGCCGTATCGATGAGCCCGACGTCGATCGTCGATTCGCTGCCGGCGACCCACTGGTGCTCGGCGTCCACGGGCCCGGCGATCCCGTCCAGCCGATCACCGCCGCGAAGCAGCACGGCTCCAACGATGTTGACGGCGACCGCGGTAACGGCGGTCGCCCAGAGCGCGAAGTTCGGCCCGCCGCCCACGATCGCGGTCACGACGGCGGCGAGCGTGCGGCTGGCTGCGCTCAGGGCCAACAGGACGGCGAAGGCGATGTGGCGGCCGGACCCGAGCAGAATGCCGAGTTGGCCACCGACGTACGTCTGCGGCAGTAGCACGGCGGCCAGGCCGAAGGCCGGCCACCACGACGAGAGATGGAGCAGGTGCACCACGGCCGGCGCGGCTACCACGCCGACGCCCGTGGTGGCCAGGGAGACCAGCGCGGTTCGACGGAGTAACCAGCCGATCGCTCCGGCCGGATTCAGGGCCATCGCCCGGGTGGCTTCGAGTTGGATCCCGGTCGAGGTGACGGCCAGCACCACGGAGAGCCCGAGGAGGGCACCCAACTCGCCATACCGCTCAGGCCCGAGAGCACGGGTGAGCACGACGATATAGACGTAGCCGAGGATGCCGGAGGCGAAGGTTGCGACGGCGATGCTGGCCCCCGAGCGGGCCAGTCCCCGGTCGGTCGTCCCGGTCGCGGTCATCGGGTCGGTGCGACTGGGGCCGGACGCTTGCGCACGACCAGCAGCAGGTTCCACGTGAGGATTTCGCGGACTCCGGGCAGCCGCAGGAGATGGCGGAAGGTGTCGGGGAGGTAGCGCGGCCGGGCCGCGAGGATCTCGATATCCGGGGTGCGTGTGGCCCACGTCAGGCCCTGGGCGATGCTCGTGCGGTGGATCGTCTCACCAAGGCGGTTCTTCGGCGGTTTGCCGTGCTTGCGCTCGTAGCGACGGGCCGCGTAGTCGCCACTGACCCAGTGCCACGGCGACGCCTCGTGGCCACCCCAGGGCGAGAGCCAGTTGGTGTAGCTGAGATAGAGCACGCCGCCGGGGCGAAGCACCCGGACCATCTCGTCGGCGACGCCCTCGACGTCCGGGACGTGCTCGAGCAGATTGCTGGAAAAGACGATGTCGATCGAGCCGGTTGCGAGGGGGAGGGCCAAAGCGGACCCGACGATGCCGCCGTCGGCGACCGAGGCAACGTGCGGGTCGTGATCGAGCGGCACATAGTGCGCTCCTGCGGCGCGGAAGGCGGCGGCGAACTGCGCCGGGCCGGCCCCGACGTCCACGACGATGCGGTCGCGGACCTCGACGTGCTCGCTCAAGGTCGCCAGCGAGTCCGCGGCGAGATGCCCGTAGAACCGATCGGGGTCGCTCTGCTCCACCAGGAAGCTGGCGAACAAATCCCGCGAGCGTCGCAGTCCCCGTCGCTGCCTGGTCGGGGCCGTCACGCCGCGGCCCGGCGGGCTGTCAGGCGCAAGGTGGGGCGGGT
>NZ_DAOQZV010000119.1:0-9526 GCF_035343835.1 Nostocoides sp.
CGGCGAACGAGCCGCGCGACGTGCGTCGAGTTGCGGGGACGCCCTCAGCCGGGCCTGCTGCCGGAGCCGGCAAAGCCCGGACGAACGACGGACAGCCTACGTCGCTGCCGCCGGTCCCGGAGTCGGCGCATGATCGCTGGCTGCGTGAGAACCGGCCACCGCACTGGGGCTGATCAGCGCGCACTTCGCAGACGCAGTGCTTTCCGGAATCGAATTACCTAGTCGATCACCTAAACATTCTGTCCATTTACTCATCCGCCCGGCGCCGGCTTGTGCGCAGGTCTTGAGAAAACCACATGCTGCCTAATAGGTGCGCTGGGCAATTGCCAGCGGGCCGGACGGAAAGGGATTTCCTTCCGTCCGGCCCGCTCGGGCGTTACTTAGCGCCGCTGCTTAAAGGGGTCAGCGGCCGGCTCGGATCGCGTCGCGGATCTCGGTGAGGAGAACGGTGTTGGCGTCAACGGCCTCGGCCGCCGGGGCGACGAAGCGGGTCTTGGCGGCCTCGTAGGGCTTGACGACGAAGAAGTAGATGACGAACGCGACGATGAGGAACGCGATCAGGGCGGTCAGGAACGCGCCGACCGGCACGCCACCGGGCTGGTAGGAGTTGAAGTTGGGGTTGCCACCGATCTTGCCCAGGATGGACATGAACATGTCGGTGAAGGCCTTGACGACGGTCGCGAAGGACGCGCCGATGACGAAGGCAACGGCAAGCTCAACGAGGTTGCCGCGCATGACGAACTCTTTGAAACCCTTCATGGGATTCTCTTTTTCCTTTGGGTGAGGTGATCTTTCGCGCCATCACCACCGTCGGGAGGCGCCGTGCTCACATGTGAGCCGCCGACAAGTATACCGGACTTTTTCACGGTCTTCTCATCGACGCTTTGTCTCCCGGTCCTGCGCCTTTTGGTGGCATAAGTCTTCAGGGATTTGTGCTCGGCGTCCGCGGGAGCACCGTGACCCACCACGCGGTGGCGGATCGCTCCGACCCGCGCTGACCAGCGGGTATGCCGGCGGCTTCGCGGGCCAGGACCGCGACGAAGACGGTCGCCGTCGCGGCCGAGGGATCGGCGCCGGAAGCGGGACCGAAATCCGAGTCGTGCAACGCAGCCGGGCGTGTCACATCAACCACAAGGGCCTCAGTGGCCACATGTTTGCTGCTGCCGGATCGGTAGATGTCGACCCGATCGCCCGGCTGCAGGCGAGGGGCGAGCGCCGCGTCGATGGGCACGACGATGCCGATGCGGCCGGGGGGCACGTCAACCGCTCCTGCGCCGTCTCCCGGTCCGGGTGCCGACGTCCCGGAAGCGCTGGGGGTGCTGGTCGGGGATGCCGACGCACTCGGTAACCCCGTCGGCAGCAGCGCACCGCCGGTCGCGTGACCATTGACATCGGGCACCGGGTCGGCCGGCCCCGCCGCACCCGGTCGCATCACGATCAGCGTCCCCGCAATCACCAGAAGGGCGACCGCCGCGATTCGGCGGATCAGCCGGCGTCGAAAGGCCGCTCGCCGGCCGGCACCGACGAGCCCGGCAAAAGGCGACTCGGGGGCGGCCAGCAAGGTTGTCCGGGACCGCAGATTCAGTGGCATGCCGCCACGCTAGGCATCGAGCTGACGGGCCGGAAGGCCCCCGCCCTCAGGCTGTGGATGCTGCGGATTTGCCCGTCGAACCTGTGGACGATGGCGTCGTCGCACTCGACCCCTTGGCCGGTGAGGCAGCCGTCGTGTCGGTGGCCGCGGCTGCCTTGTCGCTGCCCGAGGTGGCGTCGGAGGACGTGGCGGATGTCGATGACGACCCGCCGCTCGAGGCGGACGTGCCGGAGTTCCCCGAGCGCGAGTCGGTCCGATAGAAACCGCTGCCCTTGAACACCACGCCGACCGCATTGAACTGCTTGCGCAACCGACCCTGGCACTGCGGGCAGACGGTCAGAGAGTCGTCGGCGAAGGACTGGACGATGTCGAAGGCGTGCCCGCAGTCGGCGCACGCATAGGCATAGGTAGGCACGATTCCTCCGTTGAGTGGTGCCGCCAAGCGCGCAGTAGGTGGGGTGATCACCCGACCTGCTGCCCGGCAGGCGGCACGAGGTGCAGCGCCGAAGACGATGCGGGAAAGTTGCTCAAACTATAAAGGCGACCACCGTGTCGAACATTCCGCGCCAGCGCGACCGCCCGAGCTCACTCGGCCTTGTCGCCCACGCTGCCGACGGTGCCGCGCCCGGGACGCCCCGGTCGTTTGCGATCCTTGGCGGGCCGAGCCGACCACCCGGCGAGCCGGCCGGCCGTACTGATCGAGTGCAGCAGCTTCTCGGTCCGTTCGCGCGCGGCATTCGTGCACACGACAAGCAGTTGGTCGTCATGGCGCAGCGTGGTCCGCCCGGTGGGGACCATCGTCTGGCCGTCGCGTACCACCAGCGCAACGTCGGCGCCGTCCGGCAGGCGCAACTCAAAGATCGCGACGCCGTGCAGATGGGACGCCGGGCCGATGTCCACGTGGAGCAACTGCGCGCCGAGGTCATCCATGGGGGTGGACTCCACGGTCATCTCGCGCGCCTTGTGGCTCTCGGTGACCCCGAGGATCCGCGCCACCCACGGCAGCGTCGGTGCCTGAACCAGGGTGAAGATGACGACCAGGACGAAGACCAGGTCGTAGATCCAGTCGACATTGCGTGCCTTGGCGGTGACGGGCACGGTGGCGAGGACGACAGGAACCGCCCCGCGCAGGCCGGCCCAGGACAAGAAGAGCCGGTCTGCTCGCGAATAGCCGAACAGGATCGTCGAGGCAACCACCGACAACGGCCGGGCCAAGATGAGCAGCACCAGGCCGATGACCAGGGCGGGGACCACTTGCGTGGGGAAACCGCTCGGCGAGGCGAGCAGGCCCAGGAGCACGAAGAGGCCGATCTGGGCCAGCCAGCCGACCCCGGTGGCGAAGGCATGGACGGCTGCGCGATGCGGCAGCCCCATATTGCCCAGGACTAGGGCCGCGAGGTAGGTGGCGATAAAGCCGGACAGGTGCAGGGAGGCGGCCACGGCATACGCCAGGACGGTGACGGCGATGATGCCGATGGAGAAGAGGCCGGAGGCACCCGCCGCCGACAGGCGCATCAGCCGACCGCCCAGGTAGCCGACGAGCAGCCCGATCAGCGCCCCGCCGGCCAGTTCGGCGATCGCGACGAAGGGCAGCCAGAGAGGGGAGATCACCTCGCCGGTGTGCGCGGCATAGGCGCTCAGCGCGGTGACGAGGATGACGACCGGGGCGTCATTGAAGCCGGCCTCGGCCTCCAACATTCCGGTCAGGCGTCGTGGCAGTGGCACATTGCGGAGCACGGCGAAGACGGCGGCAGCGTCGGTGGAGGACAGGATCGCCCCGATGAGCAGGGCGGTCACCCAACTCCAGCCGAGGACGTAGTGACCGGCGGTGGCCACCACGGCGACCGAGACGACCACGCCAACGGTGGAGAGAATGAGCGCGGGCCCCACGGCGCCGCGGATCCCCGACCACTGGGTCGAGAGGCCACCTTCGGCGAGGATGAGGATCAAGGCGGCATAGCCGAGGACCTGGGTCAGTTGCTCGGATTCGAAGCCGATGCCGAGGCCGTTCTCCCCGACCGCTAGGCCGACGGCGAGGTAGATCAGGAGCGACGGCATGCCGGTGCGTGTGGAGAGACGGATCGCCGCGACGCAGACGATGAGAATGAGGGAGCCGACCAGCAGCGCTATGGTCAGCTCGCCCAGCGTGAATCCCGCGGCCAGATCGGTCGCCAAGGGGAACACGGTGGGGCCTCATTCGTATCGACGGGGAGTGTTGCGCTCAGTCTCCCAGCCGGCGCCGCCGATCCGGTCCCACCGCGCTCAGTCCGTTCGCTGTCAGCACCAGATCGACTGGTCGATCCCACGGATCGGTCGGCAGCGGGCGCTCGTCGAGCTCGCCGGGGTGCAGCAGAGCGACCACCACGGCGTTGTCGGTGGCCCGTGGCAGGGTGCGGTCATAACATCCACCGGCCTGCCCCAGCCGGTTGCCAAGGGCGTCGACGCTCAGTGCCGGTATGAGGAGCAGCCGGCAGCGCGCGACGGCGTCCAGGCCCAGGGGTGTGCGGTCCGGATCGTCCAGGGCGAACCAATCGAGGTCGAAGGAGGGCAAGGTGATCGGCACGATGACGCGCGCGCCCCTGACGGCGAGCAGGCGGCATACGGCGTCGGTGTGCGGCTCGTGGGGGAGATGTTCGTATGCCGTGACCACGTCCCCGGGGCCGATCCCCAGACGCGCGATGAGCGGTTCGAGATGCCCGGCCAGCGCGACGCCGTCGGCGCGGAGGTCGCGCTCGGCCGCGATGGCCCGGCGTCTGGCCCGGTGGGCTGCCCGCGTCTGCTGCTTCGCCGTCAGCGTCATGGGGGGCATCGTAGGCTGGCACCATGAGCGACGAAGGGCTGGCAAAGGCGCGGGCGGCCATGACCGAGCGGGGGACGTCGGCGGCCGCGATCGCGGTCTTCGAGCGCTTCTACCGGTTGCTGGAGTCGGGTGCGCAGGGGCTGATTCCCGAGGACACGATCGATCCTCTCAGCGAGGTCACCAGCCTGGCCGACGTTCAGGTCAGCGAGGAAGAACGGCGCGCGGCCCTCGCCCAGGTCGCGGTGATCAAACTCAATGGGGGGCTGGGCACCAGCATGGGCCTAAGCGGCCCCAAGACCGCGCTGCAGGTGCGCGGCGAGCTGACCTTCCTCGACATCATCGCCCGGCAGACGCTCGCCCTGCGCCGGCGGTATGCCGTGGACCTCCCGCTGCTATTGATGGACTCCTTCCGCACCAGCGAGGAGTCGTTGGCCATCCTGGCCGCGTATCCCGACCTGGCCGTCGACGGGCTGCCCCTCGACTTCCTCCAGAATGCCGAGCCGAAGCTGACCGCGGACGGGTTGGAGCCGGTGTCGTGGCCGGCGGACCCGAGCCTGGAGTGGTGCCCGCCCGGGCACGGCGATGTCTTCGTCTCCCTCCAGGGAGCCGGCCTGCTGGAGGCCTTGCGGTCCAAGGGGATCCGCTATGTCTTCTTGTCCAATGCCGACAATCTCGGTGCGACCTGCGATCCGGACATCGCGGCCTGGCTGATCGCCAAGGACATCCCGTATGCCGCGGAGGTCTGCGAGCGCACGGCGAACGATCGCAAGGGCGGCCATCTCGCGGTGCGCAAGACCGACGGCCGGTTGATCCTGCGCGACTCGGCCATGGTGGCGCCCGGTGAGGACCACTACTTCCAGGACAACACGCGGCACACGCTCTTCCATGCCAACAACCTGTGGGTCGACATCGAGGTGCTGGCCGGGCTGCTGGCAGACGGCGACGGCGTGCTCGGGCTGCCCATCATCGTCAACCGCAAGACCGTCGACCCGACCGACAAGGGATCGACCAAGGTCATCCAGATCGAGTCGGCCATGGGAGCGGCCATCGAGGTGTTCGAGGGGTCACGGGCGATTGCGGTGCCCCGCAGCCGGTTCCGGCCGGTGAAGTCCACCAACGAGTTGCTCCTCGTGCAGTCCGACATCTTTGAGCTCGATGACGACGCCCAGCTCGTCTCGACCATCACGCACGCCGAGCCCGCGATCTCGTTAGGCGCCGTCTTTACCCACGTGCCGGGCTATCTCGCGCGCTTCCCCGCAGGCGTGCCGAGCATGCGCGAGTGCATCAGCTTGTCGGTGCCCGGTGACGCCACCTTCGGCGCGAACGTCAGGTGTGTCGGCGATGTCGTCGTCGGCGGCGAGGGCCCGCGCACCATCCCCGACGGCGCTGTCCTCGCCGGGACCGTCTGAGATGCGGTCGGTCGCGGAACACCGCGAAGCGATCCTCGCAGCGGTGGCTGCGGCGGAGCCCGTCGAGCTGGAGTTGTCCGCCTGTTGCGGGCTGGTGACGTGCACCGACGTTGTGGCCCGCGTGGGCCTGCCGGGCTTCGACAACTCCGCGATGGACGGCTACGCCGTTCGGTCCGCCGATGTCGCCGAGGCGAGCGATGACCGGCCGGAGGTGCTCCGCGTCGTCGGTGAGGTAGCGGCCGGCGGGGACGCCGCCGGTCTCGTTGTCGGCCCGGGCCAGGCGGTGCGCATCATGACCGGAGCGATGATGCCCGCGGGCGCAGACGCCGTTGTCATGGTGGAGCGGACCGACGGCGGCGTGGATCAGGTGAGTGTGTGCGCCCCCGTGCCGGCGGGCCGGTCTATCCGCCCCGCCGGCGAGGACGTTCGGGCGGGTGCGGTCGTCATACCGGCGGGGACGCGGGTGGGCGCCCGCACCATCGCGCTGGCGGCGGCGACCGGTCACCCGATGTTGCGCGTGCGGCCCCGTCCCCGGGTCGCGGTGATCTCCACCGGTGACGAGCTGATCGAACCGGGCCGGCCCCTGCGGCCCGGGCAGATCCACGAGTCGAACTCGCTGATGTTGGCCGCGGCGGTGGAGGGCATGGGCGCGCAGACGGTGGAACGCCTGAGTGTCGGCGACGACCCCGACGAGTTGGTTGCCCTGCTGACCACGCTCGCCGGCTGGTGCGACGCCATCATCACCAGCGGGGGCGTCTCGATGGGCGCGTACGACGTGGTGAAGGCCGCGCTGGCCGCGCATGGCGTCGACTTCGTCCAGGTTGCGATGCAGCCAGGCAAGCCGCAGGGCTTCGGGCTGTTCGGGCCGCGGCGCGTTCCAGTCTTCGCGCTGCCGGGCAATCCGGTGTCGGCCTTCGTTTCCTTCGAGGTCTTCGTCGCGCCCGCCCTGGACGCGATGATGGGCACGACGCACGAGCGCCGCATCGTGCGCGGGGTGATGGGGCACGAGTTGACCTCGCCGGCCGGCCGGACCCAAATCGCCCGGGCGGTGACCTCCCGGACCGATGCCGGCTGGCTGGTGGATCCTGTTGTGGGTCAAGGCTCGCACTTCATCCACGATCTGGTGCGCGCGAACTCCCTCGTCGTAGTCCCCGAGGCAACGACGCGACTGAAGACCGGTGACGAGGTCGAGGTCTGGTTGCTCGGCGACCGGGAGTTGACCGCGTGAGTGGCGAGCTGACGCACGTGCGGGCCGACGGGTCGGCCCACATGGTCGATGTCTCCGCGAAGGCGGTGACGGCACGGGAGGCGTCGGCGGCCGGGCGAGTCCTGCTCTCGCCCAAGGCGATTGAGGCCTTGCGGGCGGGTGAGGTGGTCAAGGGTGACACCTTGGCCGTCGCCCGGATCGCCGGCATTCAGGCGGTCAAGCGTACACCCGAGCTGATTCCGCTAGCGCATCCCATCGCCGTGCACGGCGTGGACGTCGACCTCAGCGTGACCGACGAAGCGGTCGAGATCCGGGCCTCCGTGCGCACCGCGGACCGGACCGGCATCGAGATGGAGGCGCTGACCGCCGTCGCCGTCGCCGCGCTCACGGTCATCGACATGGTCAAGGCGATCGACAAGCACGGGCGCATCACCGACATCCGGGTCACGGCGAAATCCGGTGGGCGGTCAGGGGATTGGATCGAATCGGAGCCCGTGGATGGCTGATCACGCGGCCCTGGCAGGCGTGCGGGCGCTGGTCGTCACCGCGTCGACGAGGGCGTCGTCAGGGGTCTACCCGGACCGGGGAGGGCCGCTGATTCGCGATGCCCTGCGAGCCTGGGGCGCGAACGTGGACGATCCGGTCGTCGTGGCCGACGGTGAACCGGTGGCGCGGGAACTGCGCGCGGGGGTCACGGCATACGACCTGGTGATCACGACGGGCGGCACCGGCTGCGCCCCGACGGACTCGACTCCCGAGGTGACCCGCCCCCTGCTGGATCGCGAGATCCCGGGGATCGCCGAGGCGATCCGCGCTGCCGGTGTCGCGGCGGGGGTGCCGACCGCGATGCTCTCGCGTGGCCTCGCGGGTCTGGCTGGGACCTGCCTCGTCGTCAACCTGCCGGGGTCGCCGGGCGGCGTGCGGGATGCGCTGACGGTCCTGGAGCCCGTGATCGGACACGTGATCAGCCAGGTGCGCGGCGGCGACCATCCGTCGCCAGCGACCCAGGTCTCGGACTGACGCGTGGGGCAGCGGCTCTGGCCGGTCGAGCTCTCGGGTCGGTTGGCGGACGGTTCGAGCATCGGCCTGCGGCCCTTGCGCCGGTCGGACAAGGACGCCTTTTTCGCTCTGCGACAACACAATCGGGACTGGCTGCGGCCGTGGGAACCGACCAATCCCGACGGGTCCTCGCGTCGCGTGAGCTTCGCCCGCATGCTGCGAACGCAGCGCGAGCAAGGCCGGGCCGGCCGGGTGCTCGCCTTCGGGATCACCGTGGATGGCTCGCTGGCCGGGCAACTCAATGTCAGCAATATCGAGTTGGGGGCGTTCCGCTCTTGCACCATGGGCTACTGGGTCGGCGAGGCGTATGCCGGCCGTGGCGTGACTCCGACGGCGGTCGCACTGGCCGGCGATTACGTCCTGCGGGCGGGGAATCTGCACCGGATCGAGATCAACATCCGCCCGGAGAATCTCGCCTCGCTCGCTGTTGTGCGCAAGCTCGGTTTCCGGGCCGAAGGGCTGCGGCCGAACTATCTGCACATCGATGGCGACTGGCGTGACCATCTCTCCTTTGCTGTCACCAGTGAGGATCTCGGACCCCGGGGGCTGATCGGGCGGCTCTGACCGGCGGGGTCGTTCGCGGGCCTTTCGCGGGTCGCCCGCGTGGTCCTGGGAGGCGATTCTTGCGTGTGGTCTCGCCCTGAGGCGGGCGCGGGGCGGCCTTCTGCCGGAACAAAACCGGCCGGCTCGGCGACACACCGACGATGCTCCCCGGGTAGTGCGAGCGCGCTGCCTACGGTGGTCCCGTGCAGCCCAGTAGCGTGATCTTCCTTGTCGTCATTGCCATTTGGGCTGCCTATCTGGTGCAGCACTGGGTGGGCCGGCGCGAACATCTCGCCACTGCCCGGACGGTCGACCGCTTCTCGGAGTCGATGCGAATCCTCGACCGGGGCAAAGGTCTGCCCGAGAGCGACGCGCCCACGGTGGCCGCAGCCTCCTCGGCGCGCGTGCACCGCAATGCCCTCACCGTGAGCCGGGGCGGAGCTGAGGCCGATCCGTCCGACTTCACCCGCGGTGCCGGTCGTCGTCTCGCGGACCGCGTCGCGTCGACGGCTCGTTCGGCGGCTTCGACCGAACATCGTGATGCGGCAACACAATCCGCGCGTCAGGCCGGCGAGCGGGCCCGGGAGCTGGGCAGCAGGACCGTCAGTTCCGTCTCCGCGGCGACGGCGCGAGCGACCTCCAAAGCGCGCGCTTCGGCCCCGGCGAGCGATAGCAAGGTGCCGTTCTTCGGGCGCGCGACTCGTGGCGTGCTCGTGATCGGTGCCAGCGTCTTCACGCTCGTCAGCGCCCTGCTCGCCAGCCTCGGGGCGGTTCGCTGGGTCTGGCCGGTGCTTGGCGTCGTGGCCACCGGCCTGGCCATGTGGTGGCTGCGCCGTGCGGTTGCTGCTGCCATAGCGGCTCGTCGTCGCGGACACGCGGCCGGCGTGTCGACCGTATCGGGCCACGCACCTGCGCAG
>NZ_DAOQZV010000120.1:0-9486 GCF_035343835.1 Nostocoides sp.
GCAGCCTCGTGCGCCGCGCGGACGGCTCCGGGCGGGGGCGGAGGGGCGCCGGGCGCCCCGAAACCGGGCGCAGCTGCTGGTGAGAGCTGGAGGTTGAGCTGCCCCGAGCCCTCCAGTGAACGCAACTGCTCCATGATCCGCTGGTAGTCGGCCGACGACCCGGGGCGGCCCGCGGCGTTGAGATAGGTCAACACGCCCAGGTCGCGCAGCAAGCGATCCGCGGGTCCACCCGGACCCCCACCGCCACCCGGCGCTCCCATGGGACTGCCGCCCATCATGCCCGCATTGGACATGGCCGAGTCAGCTTTCTGCTGCAGATCCATCGCCGCGGCCTTGGCCTTGTCGAGAAAACCCATGACAACCTCCGAATCGATGCGGCTGAACGTCCCAAACGATAGGTCCGGAGGGCGGCTTTCGCCTACGGTTTGTGCAAGAACGTCGGTGACCCCGCCGGCCATACGGAGAGGAACGCGAATGACCATCCACGGAAGCTTGTTCACCGATTTCCGAGAGAAGGAGACGCAGGACCCGTTCTCGCTGCAGAACAAGAAGATGTTGCGGGTGGACATGCGCTACGGCGAGGTGATGGCCCGGGCCGGCTCGATGGTCGCCTACCAGGGCGATGTGCGCTTCACCAAGCAGAGCTCCGGGCTGGGGCGGATGTTCAAGTCGGCGGTGACCGGCGAGGGCGTCACGATGATGACCTGCTCCGGGCAGGGCGATCTCTTCCTGGCGGACGAGGCCAGCGAGGTGCAAATCATGTATCTGCAGGACGACGCGATCTCGGTCAACGGCCGCAATGTGCTGGCCTTCAGCAACTCGATCCAGTGGGACATCCACCGCATCCAGGCCCGTGGCGCCGCCATGACCGGCGGGCTCTACAACGTCTCCCTGCGCGGCACGGGCTATGTCGCGGTGACCACCAAGGGCGACCCGGTGGCCCTCGACGTGGCCAGCAGCCCCACCTTCGGTGACGCCCAGGCTGTCGTGCTGTGGACGGCGGGCGTGCGGATGGACGTCCGCGTGGACACCGGTGGCATCGGCTCGATGATCCGCGGTGGCACGGGCGAGCTGCTGCAGATGGCCTTCTCGGGCCAAGGCTATGTCGTGGTCCAGCCGAGTGAGTCGGTCACCGACGGCGGTCACCAGCAGCAGTCCGGCGGCTCCAGCAGCATGCTGGGCGGCCTACTCAGCTGACGCCTGGCGGTCAGTGCCCGGGCTGGTCGCTCGGGTACTGCGCCGGGAAGGCCGTCGCGCCGTCGGCCGGGGCCGGCTGGTCCGCTGCCGGCCCGTCCGCGGCGGGAGCATCCGGCCGCTGCTCGGCAACCTTGTCCAGGCCGGTCCCGAGCGCCGCGCTGAACTTGGCGACCTTGTCGTGGTACTTGCCATCGGTGCGCTCGTCGACAAGCGTGGTGGCCTTGGCCACCCAGCCGTCGACCTTCTCGCGGTTGTCGTGAGTGAGCGTGCCCACCTGGGCGCGCACGCCGTCATACGTCTTCTGGGCGAACTTGCCGAATTCGTCGAGCCGACGCTCGAGGTCGAGGTCGTCGACAGCCTTCTTCAGCGATTCGTTCATGGCCATGGGGAATCCCCTCCTGCGTGGATCCGTAGCCGCCCGGTGGCGGCCTTACCGTGCCATTCAACGTGATCGGCGAGCGCGATTGTTCCTTGCGCCCGGCCTTCCGGCACCGATCCCCGGCGGATCCGGGGCAACCCTGAGCCCGCCTCAGTCCTCGCGCAGGCAGACCAAATGAGCGACGAGCGCCGTCCATCCGGTCTGGTGCGTGGCGCCCAACCCGGCTCCGGTGTCGCCGTGGAAGTACTCGCTGAAGGTCGGGTGCGCCTGCCAGAGGGGATGGGTCGGTATGTCGCGTGGATCGCTCGGGCGACGCCCGTCCGGTCCGATGCGAAACAGGCCCACCAGCCGGCGGTCGATATCGTCGGCGACCTCGGCGACGCCGATCAGCCGACCCGACCCCGCTGGGTACTCGACCTGGACATCGGCGGCCATGCCCCCGGCATACCGGCGCAAAGCGTCGGTGAGCAATACATTGACCGGGAACCAGATCGGGCCGCGCCAGTTGGAGTTGCCGCCGAAGAGGCGTGAGTCCGACGCACCCGGCACATAGCGCACGGGCAGGTCGGCACCCTCCAGTTGCAGCGTCGTGCCCTCGCGATAGGCCGCCGACATCGACCGGATGCCGCCGGGCGCGAGGAACTCCGACTCATCGACCAACCTCCGCAGCAGCCGGACCAGCCGGTCGGGCGTCAGGACCGAGAGAGTGTCCGGTGAGCCGTCAGCGAGGTGCACGAGCGCATCGAGCAACTCGGGCCGGCGCGCCTGCAGCCAGGCCCGGTGCCCGGTGAAGTCGGGCAGGGTCGCATCCACCCAGGCGGGCATATTGGCCACGCCGATCAGCGGCAGCAGCCCGACCATCGAGCGCAAGCGCACCTTCTGCGAGCTGCCGTCCGCAGCCACGACGACGTCGTAATAGAAGCCGTCCTCCTGATCCCAGAGCTCGACATTGTCGGAGCCGAAGAAGTCCATCGCCTCGGCGATCGCGAGGAAGTGCTCGAAGAATTTCGTCGCGACCTCGTCCCAGGCCGGCTGGGTGCGTGCCAACTCCCAAGCGATCCGCAGCATGAGCAGGCAGTAGAACGCCATCCAGCTCGTGGCATCCGACTGCTCCAGGCGCGAGCCGTCGGGCAGGGGCGCGCTGCGGTCGAAGGGTCCGACATTGTCCATCCCGAGGAAGCCGCCCTCGAAGAGATTGGAGCCTTCGGCATCCTTGCGGTTGACCCACCAGCCGAAGTTGAACAGCAGCTTGGTGAACACCCGTGTCAGGAACTCCTGGTCGCGACTGCCGTCGATGGTGTAGACCTGCCACGCCGCCCACGCGTGGACCGGCGGATTGACGTCGGAGAAATTCCATTCGTAGGCTGGCAGCTGACCATTGGGATGCATCGCCCACTCCCGGCACATCAGCACCAGTTGCTCCTTGGCGAAGTCCGGGTCGACGTGCGCCAGTGCCACGCAGTGGAAGGCGAGGTCCCAGGCCGCGAACCACGGGTACTCCCATTCGTCGGGCATCGAGATGACGTCGGCGAGCGAGAGGTGTCGCCAGCTGGTGTTTCGGCCCAGCGGTTGGCGGGCCAGCCGTTCGCGCGGCGGCGCGGGCTCGGCGGGGTCGCGCTCGAGCCATTGCCGAACGTCATATCGATAGATCTGTTTGCACCACTGCAGACCGGCGAACGCGCGCCGGGCGATGAAGGCGTCCTCGGGCGGCACGTCGGCGGGGATCACGGCGGCATAGAAGGCGTCGGCCTCGCCGTGGCGCGCGTCGCGGATGGCGTCGAAATCGGCGAACGGGTCGGCCGTGCGCACGTCGCCGTCGCGAATCAGCCGCAACCGGATGGTCACCGACTCCCCCGGCGCGACCGCGTCCCAGTGCCACCAGAAGGCGGCCTTGGTCCCGTGCCCGCGCCGCACCATCGAGGCATCGCCATGGACCACGGCCGCATTGATCGCGTCCTTGGGGTGCTTGCTGCCGCCGGGCACACCGAAGGTCGCCTGCTGGTTGGTCTCGTTGTCGCAGAAGAGGATTCGCGGCTCGGCGTCGGCGACGAGCAGGTAGCGACCGAGGTAGCCGTGCTCGGCGATGATCGCCGACTCGTCCTTGGGGCCGCGGGCCAGGCGCAGGCGCGGGACGCGCTCGTCGCGTCCCCAGGACCAGGTGTTGCGGAACCATAGGTGCGGCAACAGGTCGAGTGGCGCCGGGTCGGGGCCGTGGTTGGTCGCCGTGATCTCGACCAGGACATCCTCGGGGCCGGCCTTCGCATGGGTGACGAGCACGTCGAAGAAGCGCGAGTCGTCCAGCACACCGGTGTCGGTGAGTTCGAGCTCGTCCTGATCAAGCCCGCGAGCGGCGTTCTCGGTGACGAGGTGGTCATACGGGAAGGCGCGTTGCGGATAGCGATAGAGGACCTGGGCATAGGAGTGGGTGGGCGTCCCATCGATATGCCACCAGTACTCCTTGACGTCCTCGCCGTGGTTGCCCTGCGGATTCGTGAGGCCGAAGAGGCGCTCCTTGAGCCGGTCGTCGTGGCCGTTCCAGAGGGCGAGCCCGAGATTGAGGAAGCCGAAGCGATCGGTCAGCCCGGCGATGCCGTCCTCACCCCAGCGGTAGGCCCGGGTGTGGGCGTGGTCGAAGGGGAAGAAGCTCCAGGCATCCCCGTCGGCGGAATAGTCCTCTCGCACCGTGCCCCACTGCCGGCCGGCGAGATAGGGCCCCCACAGCCGCCACGGGCTGTCCGGCCGCTGCGCCTCGCTCAGCCGGGCGTGCTCAGCGGTGGGCGGCATCGGCTGATCGGTCACGGGCCCAGCCTGTCACCTCCGTTATCCGGATGCCGCAGGCGTGGGCAGCCTGTGAACTCCCTATGACTTCACGTGCTCGGCGAGGTGATTGTCGGTGGCGACGTTTAGAGTCCCGGACATGGATTGGCGTTTGGGTGCCGACAGCGGCCGCGCGGTGCAGACCGCCACCCGCTCCCCCGGCGCGCCCAGCCCCGCCGCTGCTCCGGCCGGGGCGTCCGCCCCCGATGGCCGTATGCCGCGTGCCCGCCGCATCCTGCCGCGTCGCGCCTGGCTGCCGTGGCTGGCGCTCGCCCTGGTGGGCGTCCTCGCTGTTGCCGCCCTCGTGCGCACCTTCGCCATCCCGGCCGAATACACCGACGCCAAGGCCCGCGCGGCCGCGAGCCCGATGGTCAGCAAGGCGATCGAGGACGCGGGGCGCCAACCGCCCGCTGCGGCAACGGCATACGGCAAGATCCAGCCGTCCCTGGTGGTGATCACCACGGGCGGCGGCGCGGAGCGCGGCCTCGGGGCGGGCTTCATCGCCAACGCCGACGGCACGATCCTGACGGCCAATCACGTCATCGACGGCGCGACCCGGATCGAGGTCCGCTTCGCCGACGGCACACGCACGACGGCGACGGTCGCCGAGGCGAAGCCGGAGAACGACCTGGCAACGCTCAAACCCGCTCGCCTACCGGATGTCGTGGTGCCGGCCACGCTGGCCGGCGCCGAGGGGATCGGCCAAGACGTCTACGCCGTCGGCAACCCGCTGGGACTGACCTTCTCGCTGTCCGCGGGGGTGATCTCGGCGACCGGGCGCGCCATCGAGACCGAGAGCGGCCCGTTGACGAACCTGATCCAGTTCGACGCGGCGGTCAACCCCGGCAACTCCGGCGGCCCGCTGCTCAACCGGGCCGGCAATGTCATCGGCGTCGTGACCGCCCTCGCCAACCCCTCCAAGCAACCCTTCTTCGTCGGCATCGGCTTCGCCGTGCCGATCGCCGCCGCCGGTGGGGCCGTCCGCGCCGCCCCGATGTGACCGTCAGGAGATTCATCGATGACCGAACCCGCCCCCACCGCCCGCCCCCTGGAGCAGACGCTCTACGAGGTCAAGAAGACGATCGTCGGCCAGGACGAGCTGGTGCAAAAGATGATCGTCGCCTTGCTGGCCCGCGGACACCTGCTCGTCGAGGGCGTCCCCGGGCTGGCCAAGACGCTGGCGATCAAAGCCCTTGCCGAGGCGATCGGCGGCAACTTCAAGCGCATCCAGTTCACCCCTGACCTCGTGCCCGCTGACCTCATCGGCACCCGCATCTACAACCAGCAATCCGGTCAGTTCCAGGTAGCGCTCGGCCCGGTCTTCGCTAATCTCGTCCTCGCCGACGAGATCAACCGGGCTCCCGCCAAGGTGCAAAGCGCGCTCCTTGAGGTCATGCAGGAGCGTCAGGTGACCATCGGCCGCGAGACCTTCCCGGCGCCGGCGCCCTTCCTGGTGATGGCCACCCAGAACCCGATCGAGTCCGAGGGCACCTATCCCCTGCCTGAAGCCCAGGTTGACCGCTTCATGCTCAAGGTCAAGGTCGGATACCCCTCTCCCGCAGAGGAGTTCGTCGTCGTCGAGCGGATGCTCGGATTGGGCGAGAAGACCCAGGCCGTGCTCGACCCGGAGCACCTATTGCGCCTGCAGAAGGCTGCCGATGCGGTCTATGTCGACCCCGGAATCATTCAGTATGCCGTTCGGGTCGCCGGCGCCACCCGCGAGCCGGGGCTGCTCGGCCTGCCGGATCTCGGGCGCTTGATCACCTTCGGCGCTAGCCCGCGCGCGTCCATCAATATGGTGCTCGCGGCACGGGCCCTGGCCTTCCTGCGCGGTCGCGACTATGCGCTGCCCGAGGATGCCCGCGACCTCGCCCTCGACATCCTGCGACACCGCTTGGTGCTCTCCTACGAGGCGCTGGCCGACAATGTCGACCCCGACGACATCGTCCGCGCGATCCTTGCGGCGGTCCCCCTGCCCGACGTCGAGGGCCGCCCCCGCGCCGCGGAGTCGATCCAGTGGCAGCCATCGACCTGAGCGCGGACGCCGTCCTGCGCCGCGTCGAATGGACCGTGCTGCGCCCCCTCGACGGGGCGCTGCAGGGCGATTTCGCGACCCTCTTCCGCGGCGAGGGCATCGACTTCCGCGAAATGCGTGAGTACGTCCCCGGCGACGACCTGCGCCGGATCGACTGGAACACCACCGCGCGCATGGACACGCCGTATGTCCGTGACTATTCCGAGGACCGCGACCTGACCGCCTGGTTGTTGCTGGACCGTTCGGCGTCGATGCGCTTCGGGCCGACCGGCCGTGGCAAGGACGCGATCGTCGTCGACCTCGTCGCCTGCTTCGCCCAACTGCTCGGCCGCGGTGGCAACAAACTCGGCGCGGTTCTCTTCGACGACGGTCCGGTGGCAACCATTCCGCCCCGCAGTGGCCGCACGCAGGTGTTGCGCCTGATCCATGAGCTAGGTCGACGCGAGCCCCGATCGCAGGCCACGACCGAGCTTGCCGGGCTGCTGCGTGCGGCGGTGGCCACTATTCGGCAGCGCAGCCTGGTCGTGGTCATCTCCGACTTCATCAGCCCGCCCGGGTGGGAGAAGCCCCTGCGCCAGCTCGCGCAACGCCACGATGTCATGGCTATCCAGATCGTCGATCCGCTCGAGCATTCCCTGCCCGATGTCGGGGTGATCGTCCTGCAGGACAACGAAACCGGCGACCAAGTGGTCGTCGACACTGGCGACGCGGGCTTCCGGTCCCGGATGGCCGCGCTTGCCGAGGAGCAGAACGACGCGCTGACGGCGACGATCCGGCGCACGGGGTTGACGCTGCAAACGATTCGCACTGACGAGGACCTGCTGGGTGCGTTCCTACGGATGGCGCACCAGCGGAAAATGAGCCGGCGATGACCTTCTCCGTGCCGTGGGCGCTGGCCGCGCTGCTCGCTTTGCCGCTGCTGGTGATCGCCTACCGCCGCGCGCTGGGCCGGGCCGCGCGCGATCAGGAGGCGCTGCGCCGGACGGGGCTCGTCCCGGTCACCCGCTCGGTGTCCCGGTGGCGGCACGTCGCGCCGAGCCTGTTGCTCGGCGCGCTGACCTTGCTCATCATCGGCGCGGCCGGGCCGAGAGCCACGCTGGAGACCCCGCGCCGCGAAGGCACCGTGATCCTCGCTTTCGACGTCTCCAACAGCATGCAGGCCGAGGATCTTGCGCCCAACCGATTGGCGGCGGCCAAGGTCGCCGCCAAGGCCTTTGTCGCCAAACAACCCGCCACGATCAAGATCGGGGTCGTCGCCTTCAGCGACACCGCCTTGATCACCCAGCAGCCGACCGACGACCCGCTCCAGGTCGACGCGGCGATCAACCGGCTCACCAGCCACGGAGGCACCTCGCTCGGACAAGGCATCTACGCCTCGCTGCAGGCCATTTCCGGCGGCAAGCTCAATGTCGATGACAAGCGCCTCAAGAACGACCCCGACAGCATCGACATCGGCTATTTCGGCGCGTCGGCGATCATCCTGCTCTCGGACGGCCAGAGCGACGCCCAACTCGACCCGCTGGCGATGGCGCGTCTGGCGTCGGTGGCGGGGGTCCGCATCGACAGCGTCGGTCTGGGCAGCCCGGAAGGAGCGAGCGTCACCGTGGACGGCGTGACCCAGCAAACCGCCCTCGATTCGGCCGCTCTCCAGGCCATCGCCGATGCGGCGAACGGCCGCTACTACTCAGCGGTCGACAGCGACGCCCTCACCGCCGTCTACTCGTCGATCGATCTGAAGTGGACGAGCGTGCGTGAGGTGACCGGGCTGGCGCCCTACTTCGCCCTGCTCGCCATCCTGGCGGCGGCCACCGCGATGATCGTCTCGATCGTTCGCACTGGGCGAGTGATCGCGGCATGAGATTCGGCTGGCCACTCGCCCTCACCGCGCTCGTCGCCGTGCCGGTCCTCCTCGCCCTCTATCTCTGGGCGCAGCGCCGGCGCCGGCCGACCGCGATCCAGTACTCCAACGTTGCGCTCGTCCGTGCCGCGGTCGGCGCGAGGAAGCGCCGGTGGACCAGGCACCTGCCGATCGCGTCCATGCTCCTCGGCCTGGCCGCGCTCGCGGTCGGAGCCGCGCGGCCCACGGCGACCATGCAGGTGCCCACCAACCGCACCTCGATCATCGTGGCCCTTGATGTCTCGCGCTCGATGTGCTCGGTGGATATCGAACCCAATCGCCTGGTCGCCGCCAAGAGCGCCCTGCGCGACTTCATCAAGGCGCAGGACCCCAGCACCCGCATCGGCTTGATCGCCTTCGCCGGGTATGCCGAGCTGGTCACTCCGCCGACCACCGACCGTGACCAGTTGCTCACCAGCGTCGACGGACTCGCCACCGGGCGAGGCACGGCGATCGGGGCGGCCATCCTGAAGTCGGTCGATGCCATCGCGAGCATCAACCCCGCCGTCAAACCGGTTGGCCCCGACGAGGCTCCCGAGCCGCCGCCAGATGACAATGTGCCCTTCCCCGCGCCCGTCCCGAAGAACGTCAAGCCGCCCACCACCGAGCCGGTTGCCGATGTCGTCGTCCTGCTCACCGACGGCGCCAACACCCGGGGCGTCCTCCCCCTCGCTGCCGCCGCGATCGCCGCCGACCGGGGCGTCCGCGTGTATCCCATCGGTTTCGGCACCACCAATCCGACGCACATGGCGTGCACCGCCGACCAGCTCGGCGCCGATGCCTTCGCCGAGGGCGGCCCTTATGGTCGGGGCAACGCCGCGCAGTTCCTGGTCGTCGACGAGCCGACGCTGGAGGCCGTGGCCATGGCGACCGGCGCGTCCTATGCCCCGGCAACGACGGGCAAGCAGTTGTCCTCGGTGCTCAGCTCGGTGCCCAAGGATCTGATCCTGACCACCCAGCGCGTGGAGTTGGCTCCCGCCTTCGCCGCCTTGGGGGCGCTGCTCCTGCTGCTCGGCGCGGCCATCGCCGCCCGCCAGCGCACCTTCCCGTGAACTGCTTACGCCGCTGCGGACCTGGTGGCACCTGGCCGTCATCGAATACCGGAACCGCCCGTCGAAAGGCCGGTTCAGCCCCGTCGAAAGGCCGGTTCAGCCCCGTCGA
>NZ_DAOQZV010000121.1:0-9376 GCF_035343835.1 Nostocoides sp.
CGCTCGCCGCGGGCGCCGTGCTCGCGGGGCTGATGTGGTGGCTCGACGAGAGCCGCTCGTTCACCTTCCGCGGCGGCCTGGCCCTGGCCACGCTCGCCACCGTCGTGCTGGTCGCCAGCGCGGTGAGCGGCGGCCGGTTCAGCCAGGCCCTCGACCTGCCGGCCATGCGCTGGGTGGGCGAGCGCTCCTATGGCATCTACTTGTGGCACTGGCCGGTCATCCTGATCGTCAACGCGGACAATCCGAGTGTGCCTGGGGCCCCGGGCTTCCTGTGGTCGCGCGCCTGGTGCGTCGTGGTGACGCTGGCGCTGGGCGATCTGTCCTACCGCTTCGTGGAGTCGCCCATCCGCCGACTCGGCTGGCGTGGCGCCTGGTCGCGGCTCGGCACCGTCACGATCGGGCGCGGCACATCCGTGCAGCGGGGGGTGGCCGCAGCGGCCGCTGCCGCCGTGCTCGCCACCCTGGGGATCGTGGCGACGGCACCGGCGCAGACCTCGACGCAAAGGCTCATCGAGGCCCAGGAGAAGGCGGCCACGCGGACCCCCTCAATGGCGGCGAGCCCCAGGATCGTGCTGGACGCCGGTTTCACGATGCCCAAGGGCTCCCAGATCGACGCCTATGGCGACTCGATGATGGTCGGCAGCGTTCCGGCGCTGCGCTACTACTTCCCCGGGATCCGGATCGACGCGAAGTCCAACCGTCGATGGTCGGCTGGCCTAGCGGCGATCATGGCCTCCGGGCATGACATCCGGCGCGGGGTGATCCTCTCCTTCGGCACCAACGCCGGTGTCGAGGAGACGGACCTGCGCGCGATCCTGGACCGGCTGGGGCCCAAGCGCATGGTTGTCCTGGTCAATATCCACCTGAACATGGCGCGCACCGCCCGCGACAACGCCACGCTCGCGCGGGTGGCCGGCGACTATGCGAATGTCATCGTCGCCGACTGGAATGGCGCGCTCGCGCGCGCCACAGGCGCCCTTCAGCCCGACGGCATCCACCCGAGCATGACCGGACAACACGTCTATGCCGCCACGATCCGGCAGGCCTTCGCGGACTTGTCCGAACGGCATACGGGCAAGGTCGTCAAGCTCAAGAAGCTCCCCATCCCCTGACTCCGTCGAGAGGGCAACCCAGCCCCGTCGAGTGAACACGACGTCGGAGGTGCGGTTCCAACCGGGAGATATTTGTAGACATTTTGTTACGGTGACGTCCAGGATCCTGCGCACCGAGTTGACCCGGTCCTTCCCCGCGAGGGCCTGCCGGTGATCCGGCGTGACGAGATCCTCGACGTTCTGGCCCTGGTGCCAGTGACCGAGGGCGTGCTGGCCGCATCCGAGGCGATCGAGCCGCAGGTCAAGACCCTGGACGCGATCCATGTGGGCTCGGCGATCGTCTCCGGGCTCGAGGCGACCATCGTCGCCATGACGCGGGCATGATCGCCGCCGCAACCGCGCTGGGCTATCGCACCCTTGACCCCGTCAACGAGCCTTGAGGCACTGCCGATTGAGACGGATGCCTCAGGGTCTTGTCAAGGATTTCGACCAGGTGAGCGACTTGACCTTGATCAACCCCTTCGACCACCCCCTCAGATGCGAGCCATGCTCACGGAGGAGGCCTTGGACGAATAACTGGCTACCTCGTTGTCTGGGGCCGCTTCTGGCAGTGGGGGCAGGAGTAGGACGAGCGGTTCATGAAGTGCTCGCGCCGGATCGGCGTCCCGCAGCGACGGCACGGCTGCCCTTCCCGGCCGTATGCCTGCAGCGACCGGGAGAAGTAGCCCGACTCACCGTTGACGTTGACATACAGGCTGTCGAAGCTGGTCCCGCCCTCGCCGAGGGCGTCGGTCATCACCGTACGGGCGTGATCGAGCAACCGCACGACGGCGGGCTTGGTCAGCCGCTCCCCCGGTCGCTCGCCGTGAATCCGCGCCCGCCAGAGCGCCTCGTCGGCATAGATATTGCCGATCCCCGAGACGATCGTCTGGTCCAGCAATTGCCGCTTGATCCCCGACGCCCGGCCCACGATCCGCCGGGCCACCGCGAGCGGGTCGAACTCCGGGTCGAAAGGATCCCGCGCGATATGCGCCACGGGCAGCGGAATCCCGGCCGCATCCCGTTCGACAAGCGCGAGGCCGCCAAACGTCCGCTGGTCCACGAAATGCAGCTCCACCGGCTCCCGGGCGGGATCCGGCGCGAAGGTGAAGCGCGCGTGCAAGTGCTTCGGATCCGGCGCCCCCGGCACGGCCAACAACAACTGCCCGCTCATCCCCAAGTGCACCACCAGGGCATCGTCGCCGACGACCAGCCAGAGATACTTCCCGCGCCGGCGCGCCTCGGTGATGACCCGGCCGGTCAGCCGGTCGGCGAAATCCGCCGGTCCGGGCGCATGACGGCGAAGCACGCGCGCGCCAAACGTGGTGGTGGCGGCGATTTCCCGGCCGAGGACGTGCGCGGCGACGCCGCGGCGAACGACCTCGACCTCGGGGAGTTCGGGCATGACGTATTCAGCACTCGGGCGGCGCCAGCGCCGAGGCGGTGATGTCGTGCCAGGCCTGCTCGGCGGCCCGTTGCTCGGCGTCCTTCTTGGTCCGGCCTTCGCCGGTGCCGCGGATCACCCCGCCCACGACCGCGCTCGCCGTGAAGACCTTCTCGTGCTCGGGCCCGGCCTCGGCGATCCGGTATTCGACCGGCCCGAGGTCGCGAGAGACGCTGGCTTCTTGGAGGGAGGTCTTCCAGTCCAACCCGGCACCGAGCCGCGCCGAGGCCGCGAGCACCGGGTCGAGCAGATAGTGGACGAAGTCCGTCGCTGCCGGTAGCCCGCCGGTCAGGAAGACCGCGCCGATGACGGCCTCGGTGGCATCGGCCAGGATCGAGGCCTTGTCGCGTCCGCCCGTGCTCTCTTCACCGCGGCCGAGCAGCAGATAGTCACCGAGGGCGACGGTCCGTCCGACGTCGGCCAAGGCACGCATGTTGACGACGGCGGCGCGCAACTTGGCCAGGTGCCCCTCGGACTCAGCGGGATAGGCCCGGTAGAGGTAGTCCGTCACGACGATCCCGAGCACGGAGTCCCCGAGGAACTCCAGCCGCTCGTTGTGGGGCAACGCCCCGTTTTCGTAGGCGTAGGACCGGTGGGTCAGCGCCAACGCCAGCAGCGACCCCTCGACAGCCACGCCGCAGCCCTCCACAAGGGCGGTGCGAAGCTCGTCGATGGGCCGCTGCATGTCGCGCGTCGGCTCAGGCCTGGTGCTCGGTGCGCTCGGCGACGCCGTAGTGGCGGCCGTTGTAGGTGCCGCAGGACGGGCAGGCGACGTGCGGGACGCTCGGCGACTTGCACTGCGGGCAGGTGGTCAAGGTGATCGGCGCGGCCTTCCAGTTGGCGCGGCGCGAGCGGGTGTTGGAGCGGGACGTCTTCCGCTTCGGGACAGCCACGTCAGTTCCTCTTCTCTTGGGTGTGGTCCGCGTCGACCGACGAGGACAGAGCCGTCAGCTGCGACCAGCGCGGGTCGAGCAGTTCATGGTGATGACCGGGGTCGTCCGCGAGGCGCGCTCCGCATTCGGAACACAACCCGGGACAGTCCGGCCGGCATACGGGCTGGAAGGGCAGTGCGAGCACGACCGCATCCACGAGCACGGGCTCGAGGTCGATGTGGTCGCCCTGAACTTCATACTCTTCGGTCTGCTCATCGACCGCCCCCGTCTTGCGATGGTGGGCGACACGCTCGGGATGAACGAAGAGCTCCTGGAAAGGTGCGGTCACCGAGGCGGTGACCGGTTCCAGGCAGCGAACGCACGATCCGGTGGCCGTGGCACGAACCTCACCGGTCGCCAGCACGCCTTCGAGGACGGACTCCAAACGGAGGCCGACCTCGAGCGGAGACCCGGCCGGCACGGCGATCACGTCGGTCCCGATGGCCTCGGGCGCCTCGATCCGCCGCGTCAGCTCCTGCATCGTCCCGGGTCGCCGACCCAACTCCAGGGTGCTGAACACCATGGGCGAGCGGGGGTCGAGACGGTTCATGGCTCCACGCAGACTGGCAATCGGAAAGGGCCGCCCCAAGGGATGCGCGGGCAGGCCGAAGGTCAAGCCTACCGCCCGGCGCGCACCCACCCAAATCGCGGAGCGTCAGGCGCCGGCCCGTCGCGCATAGAGCGCATCGCGCACCGGATCGGGAACCATGCCGCTGATCTCACCGCCGAGCCCGCTGATCTCCTTGACCAGCGATGACGAGATATGGCCGCTCGCCGCGTCCCCTTGGATGAACAGGGTCTCGATGCCGCTCAGCTGCCGGTTCATCAGCGCCATCGGCACCTCATAGGCGTAGTCGCTCTCGCTGCGCAGACCCTTGAGGATCGCCGTCGCCTCGAGTTTGCGGCAGACGTCAACGATCAACTGCCCTCCGAACGCCGCGACGCGCACATTCGCCAGATCCGCGCTCGCGCCCTCGATGAAATCGATGCGCTGCTCGATCGTGAACGTCCCGGACTTCGACGGGTTGTGCAGGATCGCGACGACGACCTCGTCGAAGAGGGCGGCGGCTCGCCGGATGATATCGAGGTGCCCGACCGTGACCGGGTCGAAGGAGCCCGGGCAGACGACGCGTCGGGTCATGGCTCCACCTCGGGCTCGGTGCGGTTGGACGCGTCCGAACCTAGCAACTCCACGGCTTGCGGATCAGCGAGCGGCGGATCATCGGCCACCGCGAACCACAGCCTCGTCTCGCCATAGCGACGGTCACCGGTGCCGCTCAGTCCCGCCGGCCAGGCCGGTTCCGGCGACCGGGTCGAGCGTTCGAGCACCAGCGTCGCCCCCGGCGCGAACACCCCGCTCTTGACGAGCGCCGCGAGATCCCCCGCTAGGTCCGCCTCGGCGAGCGGGTAGGGCGGATCCGCAAACACCAGGTCGTATGCCGTTCCCCCCACCTCGCCGCCGAGAACCGCTTCCGCGCGCGCGTCCCCAACCGCGCCCCGGCCCGCCCCCGCGAACGCCGCCCGTATGCCAGCCCGCCCGGCAAAACCGCGTACCGTCGCCGTCACGACGTCGGCGCGCAGGCCAAGCGCCGTGGCGTTCGAGGCGATCAACCGAGCCGTGGCCCGGTGCTCCTCGACCAAGGTGACGGTGGCCGCGCCCCGGCTGGCGGCCTCCAGCCCGAGGGCACCCGAGCCGGCATACAGATCGAGCACGCGCGCACCGGCGATCAGATCCCGCGCAACCAGGATGGAGAAGAGCGCCTCACGGACCCGGTCCGAGGTCGGCCGCGTTGCGCTGCCCCGCGGGGTGACGAGCGCACGCCCACCCGCGCGTCCGCCGATGATCCGCGTCATCAGGCCTTCTCCAGGAAGTCGGCCTGTTCCGGCGCCAGCTCGCGCGCAACCCGGTCGGCGAGCACCAGATGCTCGGTGAGTTCCGGATCGTCCGCGACCACCGCGGCCGCGTCGACCCGAGCCGCGGCGATGATCTCCTCGTGCGCCAGCAGCGACAAGAAGCGCAGGCCGCCCCGGCTTCCGCTTTGCCGGGCCCCGAGGATATCGCCCTCGCGCCGCTGCTTCAGGTCCAGCTGGGCCAGCTCGAAGCCGTCCGTCGTCGCCGCCACCGCGGCCAACCGCTCGGCCGCCGGCCCGTCGCCGGCTCGCGTCGTGAACAGGCACAGACCCGGGTAGGCGCCGCGCCCGATCCGGCCGCGCAATTGATGCAACTGCGAGACCCCGAAGCGGTCGGCGTCGCGGACCACCATCATCGTCGCGTTCGGGACATCGACCCCGACCTCGATCACGGTGGTGGCGACGAGGACGTCGATCTCGCCGGCGGCGAAGGCACGCATGACCTGGTCCTTCTCCTCCGACGGGAGCCGCCCGTGCAACAGTCCGACCCGCAGACCTGTCAGCGCCGGCTCGGCGCACAACACGTCATACGTCTCGAGCACGCCGATCATGTCCAGCTTCGGGGGCTCGTCTTCCTCCGCAGGAGGCAACTCGGCGGCCTCCTCGCTCGCCTGGTCGGGGCCGATCCGCGGACAGACGACGTAAGCCTGCCGCCCCGCCGCACATTCCTCAGCCACCCGCGCCCAGGTGCGTTCGAGCCACCCGGGGCGGTATTCGTCGACCACATGCGTGGTGATCGGCGAGCGCCCGGCGGGGAGTTCGTCGAGCACCGAGGTCTCCATATCGCCGAAGACCGTCATCGCGATGGTCCGGGGGATCGGAGTTGCCGTCATCACCAGCACATGCGGGGGGCGCTCGGCCTTACCGCGCAGGTTGTCACGCTGCTCGACCCCGAAGCGGTGTTGCTCGTCGACGACGACCAGGGTCAGGCCGGCGAAGTCGACCTTCTCCTGCAGCAGCGCGTGCGTGCCGACCACGATCCCGGCCGTGCCGCTGACGACGTCCAGCAGGGCCTGCCGCCGTGCGGCGGTGGACTGCGAACCGGTCAACAGAGCCACCCGGGTCCCGATCTCGCTGCCCCCCAGCAGGCCACCCTCGGCCAGATCCCCAAGCATCGCCGTGATCGAGCGCTGATGCTGCGCCGCCAGCACCTCGGTCGGCGCGAGCAGGGCGGCCTGACCTCCAGCATCGACCGCGCTGAGCATCGCCCGCAGGGCGACGACCGTCTTGCCTGACCCGACCTCGCCCTGCAGCAGCCGGCTCATCGGCACCGACTGCCCGAGGTCCGCGGCGATCTCGGCGCTCACGCGTTGCTGGCCGGCCGTCAGCGTGAAGGGCAGCCGCGCGTCGAACGCCTGCAGCAGGGGGCCGCCGCCGCTGATGGGCACCGCCATCTGCTCGCGAGCGCGAGCCAGCCGTCGCTGGGCCAGCACGGTTTGGAGGACGAACGCCTCGCCATACCGCATCCGGTCGCGGGCCCGCGCGAGTTCGGCGCGGCTGTTCGGTCGATGCAGCAAGCGCGTCGCCCGGTCCAAACTCGGCAGGTCGTGCTTGGCGCGGATCTCGGCGGGGACCGGATCGGGCAGCGGATCGAGCGCGTCGAGGACCAGCCGCACGGCACGCACAAGGTTCCAATTGTGCAGCTTCGGGACCGCCGGATAGACCGGGAAGAGCCCCGGTAGGTCGCTGTCGCCGCTGCGATCGAGCACCGTATAGCCCGGGTGCGCCAGCTGCCAGCGCCGGTTGAAAACTCCCACCTGTCCGCCCGCAATCACCCGCACACCCGGCCGCAATTTGTCTTGATGGCCGCGCGCGGTGAAGAAGGTCATGTCGATCTCGTGCCGCCCGTCGGTCAAGGTGGCGTTGAACATCGACCCGCGCCGGGTCGTCATCTCGCGCGTCTTGGCGGACAACACCTCGCCGATCACGACGACGAACTCGCCCTCGCGCAGCTCGCTGAGGTCGCTGTCATACGCCAAGTAGCGGGTGGGAAAGAAGCCGAGCAGGTCACGCACCGTGATCAACGCCCGCTCATCGCGCAGGGTGTGCGCAGTCCGCCCGATCAGGGGCGCCAGCGTCGAGTCGAGCGTGGCCACCTGCCGAAGGGTAGTCACCCCCGGTGACACCGCGCGTTTTGCCCGATCGGCGGCCGGTCGGATAATCTTGTCCGGTTGCCCGTATGCCGTTCACCGGCCATGGGCGCCCGACGAACCTTTCGATCCCCTCTTGAAGGAGCACCACCATGGCTGCCACCTGCGATGTCTGCGGCAAGGGCCCTGGCTTCGGTCACTCCATCTCGCACTCCCACCGTCGCACCAAGCGTCGCTGGAACCCCAACATTCAGCGGGTGCGCGCGATGGTCGGCGACGCCGGCAAGACCCCGAAGCGCCTGAACGTCTGCACCTCCTGCCTCAAGGCCGGCAAGGTCAACCGCTGACGTCATCCTGACGCACTCTCGAGAGCGGCCGAACCCCTTCGGGTCCGGCCGCTCTCGTCGTTCCCCCCGTCGAATGCACACTCCAACCCCGTGGAGTACACACCTCAACCCCGTCGAGTGCCAACCTCAGGGGGCGGGAGGGCGGGCGAAGTGGTCCCATCCGGTGACGGGCAGCGGGCGCCCGTCCAACCAGACACCCGGCTCACCGGTACCGGCCTGCTCCACCCGCCCCAACACTCGCCAGAACGGCGGCACCTCGCCGGGGAAACAGGCGAGCAGGCTGTGCTCCTCCCCGCCGCCCAGCACGCACTGACGCGCAACACCCCGTGCGATAAAGTTCTCCGCCCAGTTCAGGTCCGCCGCCAGCGCATCCGCCTCCAGGACCAGCCGCACCCCGCTGGCCCGTGCGACCCGGTCGGCATCGCGCGAGAGGCCGTCGGAGAGGTCGATCATGGCCCCGGCCCCGGCCAGAGCAGCAACCGGGCCTTGACTCAGCGGAGCCGTGGGCGTCAGGTGGTGCGCCAGCGCCTCGACCGGGAGATCGTCGACGCCCTGCCCGCTTGACGACGCCGCGAGCAGCAAGGCCAGTCCCACCGCGGAGCGGCCCAGCGACCCGGTCACCGCGATCCTGTCGCCCGGTCGCGCCCCGGCACGGGTCACCGGATCGCGCCCCTCGAGTTCGCCGAAGGCGGTGATCGCGACCGCCCGCAGGCCCGCCGGTGCGGACGAGAGGTCACCGCCCGCGACGGACACGGCATACCGCCGGCTTTGCACGCCCAACGCGGCGGCGAACCGTTCGACCCACTCCACCGGCGTCTCGGGATCGAGCAGCAGCGTGCATAGCAGCGACGTCGGCACGGCGCCCATCGCCGCGATATCGGCCAGGTTCTGGGTGACCGCCTTGGCGGCGACCTGCGCCGGCGTCGACCAGTCGTCTCGCCAGTCGCGTCCGAGGACCAGCGCATCCGTGGTCACCACCGGGGGGCCGTCCAGCCGCAGCACCGCGGCATCGTCGCCCGGCCCGAGGACGTCGTCACGACCGCCCGCCATCAGCGGCAAGATCCGCTCGAGCAGCTGATCCTCGGTGTAGCCACCAACACCCTGGGGAGACGTCGCCATGCCCGGCACGGTAGCGTCTGACACGACGTCCCTTCCGGACGACCAGTGCCACAAGAGTCGCGGTTGCGCCTCGAACCAGCCCAACGAAGGGGAGCCCCATGGTCCAGGCCTACATCCTCATCCAGACCGAGGTCGGCAAGTCGGCGAGCGTGACGGAGGCAGTTGCCAAGATCAGCGGGGTAACTCTCGCCGAGGACGTCACCGGCCCCTACGACTGCATCGCCCGCGTCGAGGCCCCCTCGGTGGACGACCTCGGCAAGCTCGTCATTGCGCGCATCCAGGAAGTCCCCGGCATCACCCGGACGCTGACCTGCACCGTCGTCCACGTCTGACGGGCCGACCCTGGGCGGCCGCTGCGGCGGCCGCCTTCGTGGCGTCACCTCTGACTGCCTGCGGCAACGGGTCGGTCGGCCTCGCCGTGCCGTCGCACGCCGGCGCCGCC
>NZ_DAOQZV010000122.1:0-9367 GCF_035343835.1 Nostocoides sp.
TGCGCTGGTCGCCGCTGCGGCTGCGGCGGCCGTGATCGGCAGTGTCGCGGCCGGCCAATGGCTCGCGCCGCACGACCGTACCCGGCCCGGCGGAACCGTGAGCCTCAGTTCACCGGCCACGACCGGGCTGTCGCAGAGCCCGACGGCCGTGGCCGGCGCCGCCCTGCCGGTCTATTTCCCGGTCCAGGTAACGATCGATGGGACGCAGGTATGGCGGCTGACCCGCACCTTCGTCTCCGGCTCGGCGGACGCGGGTGCGAGCGGATCACGACGGGTCCTCGAGGCTCTCCAGTGGAGCGCCAGCGACCGGGCCTGGCCCTACCCCGGCGCCGCTCCCCTCGAAGGCACCGCGGTGGCCGGCGTCGATGTGACACCCCAACTGATCACGATCGTGCTGACCAATGGGGGCGCCCAGGACGGCACGGACGACTATCGACGCCTTGGCATTCAGCAACTCGTGTGGACCGCCCAGGCCGCTGCGGGTCTGGGCCGGGTGCCCGTGACCTTCCAGCTGGAAACCGGCGCGGGTCTGCTCTTCGGCCGCTTCCCGGCGAGCGATCGTTACGACCGGCCGGATACAGCCGATGCCGCCGCGGTCATCGCGCCGATCTGGATCGACCAGCCCGGCACCGAGGCGACGGTCCGCGCGGGTGTCGTCCACGTCAAGGGGTTGGCCGCTGCACCGGAGGGAACCCTCGTCTGGTCCCTGCATCGCGGGGACGGCGCGGCCCCGGTCGCCCAGGGCTCGACCCAGGCCGAGGCAGGGGCCCCGGCGCAAGCGCCCTACGCCTTCGACATCCCCGCCGTGCCGGGCGGCCGCTATCGCCTCGAGGTCGGCTATCCCTCGCCGAAGGACGGGAGCGCGACCGGCGTCACGCAGGTCTGGTTCACGGTGAGCTGACCGGGCCGGAGGCCGGAAAGCTGGGAATCGGGTCAGCGCCAGCGCGCGGCGGCGGACAGGACCGCCAGCGCGGCCGGGCCGGCCGAGGACGAGCGCAGGACCGTAGGCCCGAGCCGCACCGCCCGCGCACCAGCCGCGGTCAGTGCCTCGACCTCGCCGGGCGCGATGCCGCCCTCGGGCCCGACGATCACCAGCACCTCACCCTGGTCCGGAAGCCGTTGCGCCACAAGCGGTTCGACCGCCTCCTCGTGCAGCACGTATGCCGTTCCCGCACCCCGCACGCGCGCCACTAGACCCGCGGTCGTCACCGCCGGTTCGACCTCGGGCAGCCAGGCGCGCCTCGACTGCTTGGTCGCCGCGCGCACGATGTCGGCCCACTTGCGGCGGGACTTCTCGCCGCGCTCGCCCCGCCAGATGACCACCGACCGCTCGGCCTGCCACGGGACGATCCGGTCCACGCCCAACTCGGTCGCCGCCTCGATGGCGTCCTCGTCGCGGTCGGCCTTGGCCAGGGCCTGCACCAGCGTGAGGGCCGGTGTGGGTGCAGGCAGGTCCACGACCTGATCGATCGCCAACTCCAGGGTCGCCGCGGCAACCGCCGCAATCGTCCCGGTCACCCGCCGGCCCGCGCCGTCGGCCACCCACAACGCCTCCCCGACCCGCATCCGGCGCACCGTCGCGGCGTGCCTGCCCTCCGGCCCGTCGAGCACCAGGCGACCACCGACCGACACCGCGTCCAGCGCCCCGGCGTCGAGGAGGAAGAGAGGGAGCGTCATACGGCCTCGGCGCGGAGCGCCGCGTCCTGGGTGACCGTCATGACCCAAGCCGGCACGACGGCAGGCACGCCCGGGGCGACCGCCAGGGCCAGCCCGCCAGGGACGGCCATCTGGCCGTCGCGGACCAAGGTCACCGCGGCTTAAAGGCGTCGCGCAGCTTGCCCATCAAGCCGTGGTCGGCGCTGGCGAGCTTGCCCGTGGGCGCCTCCTCGCCACGCGCCGTGGCCAGTTGGCGCAGCAGGTCCTCCTGGGCCGGGTCGAGCCTGGTCGGTGTGCGCACATCGGCGTGGACGATCAGATCGCCGCGCCCGTTCGCCCGCAGGTGGCTGACGCCGAGCCCACGCAGGGTGATGGTCTCCCCCGGCTGGGTGCCCGGCTTGATGTCGATGTCCTGGACACCGTCGAAGGTGTCGAACTTCATCGCCGCGCCGAGCGCCGCCGCAGTCATCGGCAGGCTCAGGCTGGCGTGCAGGTCGTCACCGCGCCGCTGGAAGGTGCTATGCGGATTGACGGCCACCTCGACATACAGATCGCCCTGCGGGCCGCCTCCGGGGCCGACTTCGCCTTCACCGGCGAGATGGATGCGGGTGCCCGTGTCGACTCCACCGGGGATCTTGATCGTCATGGTGCGCTGGGTGCGCACGCGCCCCTGACCGGAGCATTCGAAGCACGGATGGGTGATCACCTCACCGAAGCCCTGGCAGGCATTGCACGGCCGACTGGTCATCACCTGGCCGAGGAAGCTGCGCTGCACCTGCTGGATCTCGCCGCGCCCACCGCACACATCACAGGTGCGCCGGCCGGTGCCCGGCTGCGATCCGTCCCCGCTGCACGTTCCGCACCGCGCGGCCGTCTCGACGGTCAACTCCTTCTCCCCGCCGAAGACCGCGAGCCCGAGGTCGATCGGCAGCCGCACGAGGCCGTCCTGACCCCGCGCCGACCGCGGGCGCGGTCCGCGCCCCGGCCCACCGGCTGCGGCGCCGCCGAAGAAGGCGTCCATGATGTCGCTGAAGGAGAAGCCCTGCCCGAACCCGCCGCTCTGCCCACCGTAGGGGTCGGCGCCCATGTCGTAGTTGCGCCGCTTGTCGGCGTCCGAGAGGACGTCATAGGCCTGCGAAACCTTCTTGAACTGCTCCTCGGCCTCCGCGCCGGGGTTGACGTCCGGGTGCAGCTTGCGCGCCAGCTTGCGATAGGCGGACTTGATCTGCTCGGGCGTCGCGTCCCGCGCGACCCCGAGGTCCCCGTAGTAGTCGTTCACAGTGGCCTTCTGGATTCGGTGAGTGGGTCAGTTCGTCATTGGGTGAGCAGCGCCGAGACGTATGCCGCGACCGCCCGGACCGCGGCCATGCTCGCCGGGTAGTCCATCCGGGTGGGCCCCAGCACGCCGAGCCCGCCGACCAGGTCACCGCCCGTGCCATAGCCGGTGGTCACCATCGAGGTGGACTGCAGGCCGGTCACGGGGTTCTCGTGGCCGATGCGCACGGCGATGTGCTGTTGGCCGCCTTCCGCCGTCGATAGCAAACGGAGCAGCACGACATGTTGTTCCAGCGCATCGAGCACCGGCTCCAGAGTGGCCGGGAAGTCGCCCGGCCGGCGGGCGAGATTGGCCGTCCCGGCCATCACCACCCGCTCCTCGCGCTCCTCGATGAGGGCCTCATCGAGTGCCCCGATGACCCGGCGCACGACATCCCGCTCGCTGGGGGCGAAGGAATCGGGCAGCACCGACAACGCGGCCGCCGCCTCACCGAGGCGCCGGCCGCTGGCCGTCGCGTTGATGCCTGCGCGCAGGCGGGCCACGAGATCCTCGTCGGCGACGGCCTCACGAGCGACCTCGATGGTGCGCTGCTCCACCCGCCCGGTCGTGGTGATCAGCACCAACATCAGGCGCGTCTCGCCGACGGGAACCAGCTCGATGTGCCGCACGTCGGAGCGGGTCAACGACGGGTACTGCATGACGGCGACCTGCCTGGTCAAGGACGCCAGCAGTCGCACCGTCCGATCCACGACATCATCGAGATCCACTGCGCCGGAAAGGAACTCGGCGATGGCCGCCTGCTCGGCCCGGCTCATCGGCTTGATCGCGAGCAGCCGGTCGACAAACAACCGATAGCCCGCGTCGGTCGGGATCCGCCCAGCGCTCGTGTGCGGGGCGACGATCAACCCGTCCTCCTCCAGCGCCGCCATGTCATTGCGGATGGTCGCTGCCGAGACGCCGAGCTGATGGCGCTCGAGCAGGGATTTGGAGCCGACCGGCTCGCTGGTGGACACATAGTCCTGGACGATCGCGCCGAGCACGGCCAGGCGACGGTCCTGCATACCGGTCACCTCCTCACGCTGCTGGCACTCACCGGTGTCGAGTGCCAATCCTACGTCCAGCGCGAGGGACGGGCACGCTCGCGAGGCCGACCCGGCGCGTCTGCGGCAGATCGAGCGTGGGCTCGCTTAGGGTGCCGCGGTGAGCGACCGCTACGGACATGACGTGCTCAGCGGCGACTGGCGCCGCCCGCCCCGGGGACGCACCACGGATGTCGCGACCGAGATCGGCATGGTCGTCGAAGAGGTCGAGACCGGCTGGGTCGGCGCGGTGACGGCCGTCGAGACGATCGGCGGCCGGCGCGTCTTGCGCCTAGAGGACCGCCGTGGCGTGGTCCGCGCCTTCCCGCTCGGCCCCGGCTTCCTCATCGACGGCCGGCCCGTATGCCTGCTCCCTCCGGCCCCCGCGGCAGCCGCACCGAAGGCTCCGCTGCGGTCCGCCAGCGGCTCGGTCGCCGTGCCCGGCGCACGCGCCCGGGTCGCCGCTGCCTCGCGGATCTTCGTCGAGGGCACCCACGACGCCGAACTCGTCGAGAAGGTCTGGGGCCACGACCTGCGCGTCGAAGGCGTGGTCGTCGAGGTGCTGCACGGCGTGGACGATCTCGCGGCCGCACTCGCCGACTTCGGCCCCACCCCGCAGGCCCGGGCCGGGGTTCTCGTGGACCATCTCGTGGCCGGCAGCAAGGAGAGCCGCCTGGTCGCGGCCGCCGAAGCGGGCTTCGGCGGTGACCGCGTGCACATCGTCGGCCACCCCTATGTCGATGTCTGGCAAGCGATCCGGCCCGAGCGGGTCGGTCTGCCACGATGGCCGGTGATCCCGAAGGGGACCGACTGGAAGGCGGGGATCGCCGCGGCACTGGGGCTGCCGCATACGTCCACCGAGGACATCGGACTGGTGTGGAAGCACCTGCTCTCCCGCGTGCGTACCTATGCCGATCTGGAGCCGAGCTTCTCGGGCCGGGTCGAGGAACTGATCGACTTCGTGACCGTCGGCGGCTGAGGCGGCCGGCGACCTGAGGGTGGACCCTGAGCGCACCCGTGACGAACCCCAGACCGAGCTGGATCGGGAAGAATTCGCCGGATTCGTGCGGTTGACTGGAGCGAACGAGACAGCATCCGGGGAAATGCTCCGGCTCGTGTCACCGAAGGGGACAGCAGAAGACCATGACCCAGAATCCGCAGGGCGACCCGGTCTACCCGAGCTATCAATCGCCCACCACCGACTCGCCGTGGGGCACCCAGTCGCCGGCGGGGACGACCCCACCGCCCATGACCTACCAGGCGCCCGCCGGACAGACCGCCTTCGAGCGCACCGTCGGCTCCATCGGCGGCACCGAACCGATGACGCCGGCCCAAGAACGCAACTGGGGGATGCTCGCGCACCTGATCCCGGCAGCGCTTTTCGTGCTGTCCGCGGGCACGTTGGGCTTCTTCGCGTCGCTGGGTATCTACTTCATGTACAAGGACCGTGGGCCGTTCGTGCGGCAGAATGCCGCGAACTCCCTGAACGTGCAGATCACCGCCGGTATCGGCCTGCTGATCTCGCTGCCCCTGATGTTCCTGCTCATCGGGTTCGTCACGTACCCGCTCATCTGCATCTGGGCGCTCATCGTCCACCTGATTGCCGCCTCGAAGGCGAGCAACGGCGAGTGGTACAACCCGCCGTTCGCGATCAAGTTCATCAAGTAGCCCGTCCGCGCCGCGCCCCGAGCCCATCGGCTTGGGGCGCGGTCGCGTCTGTGGGTGCTTCGCGGAGGCTCAGCCGGCGTAGCCGAGCAGCCGGCGCACGACGGTGTCGGCGAGCAGCCGGCCGCGCAGCGTCAGGACGACGCAGTCCTCGCCGGCCACCACCAGATCGTCCTCGACCAGCGCCGGTATGGCGGCGCGCCCGGCATCGCTCAACGCCTCCACTCCCAGTCCCTCCCGCAGCCGCACGCCGAGGAGGATGGCCTCGTCAGCCCGCTGGTCGGCGGTGAGCGTCTCGCGCGCGTGGGCCGGGGATGCGCCGGCGGCCAGCCGGTCGGCATACGCCCCGGGATGCTTGACATTCCACCAGCGCACCCCGCCGATATGACTGTGGGCGCCAGGCCCGAAGCCCCACCAATCCCCGCCGCGCCAGTAGGCGAGGTTGTGGCGGCACGCCGCGCCCGCGCGCGCGAAGTTGCTGACTTCGTACCAGTCGTAGCCGGCGGCGCTGAGGAGGGCGTCGGCGAGTTCGTATTTGTCCGCTTCGTCGTCGTCGTCGGGCATCGTCACGACCCCGCGGCGCACCTGGGCCGCGAGTTTGGTCCCATCCTCGACCACGAGTGCGTAGGCCGAGATGTGCTGTGGCGCAAGGGCGATCGCCGCATCGAGACTGGTGCGCCAGTCGGCCAAGGACTCGCCCGGCGTGCCATAGATCAGGTCGAGACTGACCTCCAGGCCGGCAGCCCCCGCGGCATCGACGGCAACGCCGACTCGGGCGGGGTCGTGGGTGCGTTCGAGGGTGGCCAGGACATGCGGCACTGCCGACTGCATCCCGAAACTGACGCGCGTGAAACCGCCCTGCGCCAGCGCCGCCAAACTCTCGGGGCTGACCGAATCGGGGTTGGCCTCGGTGGTCACCTCGGCGTCGGCAGTCAGCGGCCATACCCGGCGGAGTTGGTCGAGGATGCCGACCAGGTCGCGCGCGGGCAGCAGCGTCGGAGTGCCGCCACCGACGAAGACGCTGTGCAGGGGCGGTCGCCCCGGTGCCTCGGCGAGGACGGCCGCGGCGAGGTCGATCTCCCGCGCCAGCGCCTCCAGGTAGGTCGCGGGCGCGCTCGCCGAGCCGGCCAATTCACCCGGGGCATAGGTGTTGAAATCGCAATAGCCGCACCGGACCCGGCAAAAGGGCACGTGGACATAGGCGCCGAAGGTGCGCCGACCGACCTCCGCCAGCGCGGCCCGAGGCAGCCGGCCATCGGCGGGCGGCGCGTCGCCGTCGGGGAGGGCGCTGGGCGGCATACGGGCGATTCTCCCAGGCCTCCGGTGACACCCGCGCCACCCCGAAACCCCACGAGCATCGCGGGCCTCGGCGTGTCCAGCGCGACACGCCGTGGCCGGAAAGATTTTCACGATTGCTCGCCGCTAAGCCTTGTTCCAACCCCCGGCGTGACATAGAAATATCCCATCGCAATCACCTCCGGGTGAACGCGACAGGATCAGACCTCCGGGTCGGATTCGGACGCGAAACGTGTTTCGTGTCAACGAGATCGGCGCTTCGGCGCTGATCGCGAGCAGGGCTTCGGCCAGGCTCGACGTCGGCGGCTTCGGCCGACGGCACCCGATCTCGACTCCGGTCGAGATCACGATCGAGACTTCGGTCTCGATCATCTGGACGAGGCTTCGGCCCCGACCAGACGAGGGCCTCGGAAACTCATACTTTCCGAGGCCCTCACCCTTTTCCCGGCCGTTCACCGGCGACTCGGTGCCCGCGGCATAGCCTGGCCGCATGGACCGGTGGATCGACCTCGACGGTGTCGTCAATATGCGCGATCTGGGTGGCCTACCCACGCGCGACGGTGGCCGGATCCAGGCACACCGGCTGATCCGCTCGGACAATCTCCAGGACCTCTCCCGGGCCGATGTCACTCGGTTGATCGGCCTCGGGGTCAGCGACATCGTCGACTTGCGCTCCAACACCGAGGTGCAGGTCAGCGGCGACGGACCGCTGCGTGCCACGCCGCTGCGCCACCATCACCACAGCTTTTTCCCCGAGGCACGGAACGACCGCGCGGGGGCCGCGGCCAACGACTGGCGAGCCGGCACGCACGAGATGGTCAAGGACGCGAGCTTCTGGAGCCAGCATTACCGCGGCTACCTCACCGGCCGCCCCGACTCAGTGACCGCGGCCCTGTCCGTCGTGGCCTCCGCCGCGGGTGGCACGATCGTGCACTGCGCCGCCGGCAAGGACCGCACCGGAACCGTGGTCGGACTTGCCCTCGCCGTTGCCGGTGTGCCGGACGAGGTCATCGTCGAGGACTACGTCCTCACGTCCGAGCGGCTCGAGGCGATCATGGCCCGCCTGATCGGCCGGCCGCCGTATGCCGAGTCGCTCGCCGGTCGCAACCATGCCGAGCAGATCCCGCTGGCCGCGTCGATGGAAGCGCTGCTCGATTTCCTGGCCGACGCCGGTGGTGCGGACGGCTGGCTGCGGGAGCAGGGCTGGACGGCGGACGAGGTCGACGCGCTCCAGGCCAAGCTCCTGACCCCCTGACCCTGGCACTTCCGGCGGCAGGATCAGGCCGCCTAATCCGGTCGCCGGGCTGGCGATCCGCGTGGCAGGCTCGCACCATGCGGCCTGTGCCTCTGGACTACTCCGCGACGTCGGAGCGCCCCGCGTGGGCGAGCCTGCCGACCGAGGTGCGTCAGGGCGTGGCCGCCATCTGCGGATCCTCAATCGCGTCCGCCGCGCCGCCCGTGCGCTCCGGCTTCACCGGCTCGTATGCCGGCGTGCTCACCCTCGACGGCGGCCGGCGCGTCTTCGTCAAGGTCGGTGGACCCGCATTGCCGCATGTGGTCACCGCCCTGGCGCGGGAGGCTGACGTTCTGCCCCAACTTGGTGAACTGGACTGTGCGCCAAGGCTCCTCGGCTCGTCCGCGATCCAGACGCGAGGCGAGGGCGACTGGCGGGTTCTCGTCCTGGACCTGATCGACGGGGTCCAGCCCGGTGATCCCTGGTGCCCCGGACACCCCGATGCGGTCGCCGCGGCCTGCGTCGACGTCGCGCGTATTCGCGGTTCGCGCGCGTGCGCGATCACGACCGCGTCGCTGGGTGAGGAGATCGGCGAAGACGAGCACGCGTTGACGGCGATCGACGAACTGGTGGCCGGCCGCGTGGGGTGGCCGGACGGCATACCGGCAATCGGGGCGGATGCGCGACGCGATTTGGCTCGCCTGGCCGCGAAGGCGTCTGCGGCATTGCATGGAGATGCGCTGGTGCACAGCGATCTTCGACCCGACAACCTGCTGATCGAGCGCGGCGGGCAGGCGCGGATCGTGGACTGGAACTGGGTGATGCTCGGCCCGCCGTGGGTCGATCTCGCGGGCCTCTTCCCCTTCTTCTCCTGGGGTGGTGTCGATATCCGCCCGTATGCCGCCCTCCCCCTCTTCGACGGTGTGCCGGCCGACGATGTCGATGCCTTCTTCGCGATCCTGGTCGGCTATCTGATCCACGGTCAGGACGAGCAGCCACCACCGGGCTGCACCCCCGCCTTGCGCGCGCACCAGCGTTTTCTCACCGCGGCCTGCCTGGACTTGCTCCGGGCGCGCCGCGACTGGTGATCGTCGAAAGGCCGGTTCAGCCCCGTCGAAAGGCCGGTTCAGCCCCGTCGAAAGGCCGGTTCAGCCCCGTCGA
>NZ_DAOQZV010000123.1:0-9338 GCF_035343835.1 Nostocoides sp.
GGCCGCGAGCCGCGGCTCGTCCGTGGCTCGGGACTCGCGTCGCGAACGCTGCTCGCCGGCGTGGCCGGGCCGCGACGCGGGACGTTCGGGATCCCGGGAGGGGGTGCGGGCCGGCATACGGGAATCGTCGGCGGTGACGCGGAAAAGACCGGTCTCGAGCTCGGCATCCCGGCTGAAGGTGACGTCGAAGCCGGACTTGGTCAGGTAGCGCTGGCTCTCGGCGTGCTCTTCGGCGGCCGCGAGCAACTCCTCCTCGAGGTCGGCCTCGTAGGTGTGCAGGCGCTCATAGTCGCTCTCGGACAACTCGACGCGGTAGCTGGTCGGGACATAGGTGCGGCCCTTGGCCAGCGCGGTCGCCCCGTCGTCCATGGCGCGCCGGACCGCGCTGGCGATCTCGACGGGCTGGACTTCGGCCCGGAACGCCTTGGCGAAGGCACCATTGATGGCGCGCTCCAGCTTGTTCTCGATGCGCTGCAACCGCCCCATCGGCCACCTCCTTCACATGCGGTGTTACAGCGTAACCGCCCCCGGGTGCGCGGTCCCATCCGTCACGCCTATGTCCAGCTTTCCCGCCCGCTGCCACAAACCCCTAGTCGGCACGCGAAGTCTTCCTTTGCTAACAAGGGGTTTGCCATGCCTACTGTCCGGCCCGAGGGCTTGTCCGCACGCCGTTGAGGCGGGGCAGTCCGACGGAGCCGCGCTCGATCAGGGTCGTTTCGAGACGGTGGTGGACGTGCGCCCGTCCGCGCCCGGCGAGACGGTCGAGGAGGAGCGTCGCCGCCTGCACGCCGATCTCGAGGGTCGGCTGGCCGATCACCGTCAGGGGTGGATCGACGACCTCTGCCCAGGGGGCATCATCGAAACCGATCAGGGAGACATCGTCCGGGGAGCGGGCGCCCACGTCGCGCAGGCCCTGCAGCACCCCAAGGGAAAGCAGGCTGTCGAAGGCGATGATCGCCGTCGGCGGATCAGGCAACGCGAAGAAGGCGACAGTCGCGGCTCGCGCGTCCTCCTGTCGGAAGCCGTTGGCGGCGACGAAGTCGCTCTGGTATGCCAGCCCGGCCGCCTCTAGCGCCTCGCGATAACCCGCCGTCCGCGTACCCAGGGTAGTGGCGGACAAGCGTCGTAGGGTCGCCACCGTGGCGTTCTTCAGGACCGGCGCCGATTCTGCGGTACCACCGGTAATGACGGCAATGTGCTTGTGTCCCAGGGAGATCAACCGGGTTGTCGCGTCATACGTCGCACCGCGGTTGCGAATGCCGACACTGTCGACATTGACACCCCGTAGTCGGCGGTCGATAAGCACGATTGGCACTCCCGACTCGGCCACCGCACGGATCTCCTGCGTGTCGGCCACCTCGGTCGGCGACAGGATGATCCCGTCGACGCGCCGCGAGGTCATCACACGCAGCGCCCGCCGTTCGCGGTCGAGGCTCTCGTCGGTGTTGGCCAGCACGAGGTCGTAGCCCCGCTCCGAAGTGATGTGGGTGATGCCGCGCAGAACCCGCTGGAAGAACTGGTTCTCGATGTCGGCGACGATCACGCCGATGGTCTTGGTCGATCCGGTGATCATGCTGCGGGCCACCATGTTGGGGCTGTAACCAAGGCTGGCCGCGGCCTGCTCGACCCGCGCCCGGCTCTTGGCGCTCACAGAACCGTAGTCACCCAACGCGCGAGCGGCTGTCGCCACGGAGACGCCGGCCTCCCGCGCAACATCACCGACCGTGACGTGCACGCGGCCCTCCCCGCTCATGTCCGGTCGCTCCTTACCTTTCGGATACTGCCGCCGAGCGTAGTGGTCGGGACGACGTCGTGCTGCGCCTCGATCGCCGGCAGAAAGACCGGCTCCGCGGCCAGCGACTGGGCGCGTCAGGAAGCTTTTCCGCGACAGCTCTTGACAGCTTCACCGCCAGTTTGAGAACGTTCTCATATCCGTTAGTGAGAACGTTCTCAATCTGCCCCAGGCCCTCGAAACCAGCCGAAGACTCCAGCAAGAAGCCGAAGGAATGACAAGCGATATGACCCAGGTGCTAGACCTCAAGCCCATCGACGCCGACACCGAGGCCAAGCTCGAAAGCGCCATCGCCGAGCGCGACCACATCCGCACGGTGATCCGCGAGGTTGTGTCCAGTGGTCTGACGAATATCTGGTTCGTCGGTGCGGGCGGCTCGTTGATCTGCAGCTACCCGGCCCACTACCTCCTCCAGCGGCACGGCACCGTGCCGACCTTTCAATTGCAGAGCGACGAGCTCAACTGCAGCCAGCCCAAGCTCATGGGCAAGGGATCGCTCGTCGTCCTCGCCTCCTACACGGGCACCACCAAGGAGACCGTGGAAGCCGCAAAGACAGCGGCCGCCACCGGGGCCACCGTCATCGCCGCCGCCAAGGCGGGCAGCCCGCTCGCCGAAGCCGTGGGCATCGCCTTCTCTGGCAAGAGCGACATCTTCGAACTTCTCGTCGCACTTGCCGTCCTGGAGGCAACCGGCATCGACCTGCCCTGGGACGACATCGACCAGGGCCTGAGCGCCCTCCCCGCCGCCGTCCGGCACGCCGTCGAGGAGGCCGATCCCGCCCTCGCGTCCATCGCCGATGACTTCAAGGACGATGACGTCACCTATGTGCTCGGCTCCGGTCCGAGCTACGGCTGGGCGTATGGCATGGCGATGTGCTTCCTGCAGGAGATGCAGTGGAAGCACGCAGCAGGCTTCAACAGCGGCGAGTTCTTCCAGGGGGCCTTCGAGGTGATCGACAACGACTCGGCGGTGATCCTGTGGCTGGGTGAGGACGCCTCTCGTCCGATGGGAGAGCGTGCTCTGGCCTTCCTCGACACCTATGCCGGCCGCGCCCGGACCATCGACGTTGCCGACCTCGAACTCCCCGGCGTCCCCGCGGCCGTCCGCCCGATCGTCTCCCCGCTCGTGGTCGGCGCACTCGCCAATCGCCTCGCCCAGCGTTACGAGCACGTACGCAACCACTCGCTGGAGAACCGCCACTACATGTTCAAGGTCGAGTACTGAGGCGAATGCGGCGATGACGACCAGCACCGAGTGGGCCGAGGGCTTGTTGAACTTCGATCAGGAGCGCTATTTGCGCATCCAGTCCGCGGCCATCGCCCGCGGCCGCGAGCTGGGGGACGCGCTCGCTCAGAGGCAACGGGCGGGCAGTCTCGAGGAGGTGGTCTTTCTCGGCACCGGCGGTGCGGGCATCCTCATGGAGCCGGCCCTGCGGCTGGCCGGTCGACACCTCAGCCTGCCCGTCCAGCTTCGGCATCCCGCCGAGGAGGTCGTCGGCCAGGGAGCGTTCGGGCCTGGCAGCGCAGTCGTCATCCCATCGCTGTCCGGCACGACCAAGGAGAGCATCGCGGTCCTGCAGCAGGCCAAGGCACAGGGCGCCTGGATCGCGGTCCTGACTGCGCACGCCGACTCACCACTGGCCACGGCGGCTGACCTGACGCTGGTGAACGAGGAGGCGGCCGACGACAGCTCGAGCGAGTCCTTCTATCTTCAGTCGTTGCTGGGGATCGCGGGTCTTGCCGCGCAGAGTGACGACTGGGGGCCAGCGGCCTCCCTGGCCGACCGCCTCGCTAACCTGCCGGAGCGTCTGGTGGCGGTCAAAACGGCATACGAGAATCAGGCCGCGGATGCGGCCGCCTTCCTCGCGGCCCGCGACTATTACGTCGTCACCGCGGCCGGCTATGCCTGGCCGGCGGCGCACTACTACGCCATGTGCATCCTGGAGGAGATGCAGTGGATCCGGACGCGCCCCGTCCATGCCGCGCACTTCTTCCACGGCACCCTCGAACTCATGGAGCCGGGCGTGCCCCTGGTCGTGATCGCCGGACGGGACGAGACGCGCCCGCTCACCGATCGCGTCATCGACTTCAGTCGCACGGTCACCGACCACGTGCTGGTGATCGACGCCGCGGATGCCGACCTCGGTGAGCTGCCCGGGGAGGTCTCGGCGGTGCTCACACCCGTCGTCGTGGCCGCGCTGCTGGAGCGCGTCAGCGCCCACCTGGAGGTGCTGCGCGACCACCCGCTCACCACGCGGCGCTACTACCGGCGAATGGCGTACTGAGATGAGCGCGCGGCTCCTGTGCCTCGGCGACAATGTCGTCGACCGCTATGTCGACGACGGGGTGATGTATCCGGGCGGCAACGCCCTCAATGTCGCCGTACACGCGCGTCGCCTCGGCATCGAGACCGCCTATCTCGGCGTCACCGGCGCCGACGCCGCAGGCGAACTCGTGCGGTCCGCGCTCGCAGCGGAGGGCGTCGATGCCTCCCGGGTCGAGATCGTCCCCGGGATGACGGCGTATGCCGATGTGCGCGTCGTCGACGGCAACCGCGTCTTCGGGCACGGCGATCCCGGAATCTCTCGTTTCGTCCTGGACGAGGCGCAATTGACCGATGCCGCCGGTTTCGACCTGGTGCACACCGGCGATTGCTCGGGGGTCGAGTCGCAACTCCCGCAGCTCGCGGTGGCGGCTCGGCGCCTATCCTTCGACTTCTCCGAGCAGCCCTGGCCGTATGTCGAGGGGCTCGCCCAACATGTCGACATTGCGATCGTCTCGCTGCCCTCGGGCGCTGAGTCGGGCGCCCTCGCCTTTGGCCGACGGGTGCGCGATCTCGGGCCGAGCACGGTTGCCGTGACCGGCGGCGCCAGCGGCGCCTGGCTGCTGACCGAGGAGTCGACGAGCTGGGCCCCTGCAGGCACCGGCCCGATCGTCGACACCCTCGGCGCCGGTGACGCCTTCATCGCACGGCTGCTCGCGGGACTGCTGCGCGCGGAGCAGCCGGGGGACGCGCTCACCGCGGCCACGGCATACGCCAGCGCAGCATGCGCGACCTATGGGGCATTCGGCCATCCCGGCGCTCCAATCACGACCCTCGTCCCGGACCTCGAGCAGCCGAGGCGAGCCGCTACCCCACCCCGCTCCTGACGGAGGACACCATGTCGACCCGATCCCGCATCACCGCCCTCATCGCCGTCAGCGCTGCCGGCGCCCTCGCCGCGTGCGGCGCGCCGGGCACGGCCGCGAAAACCACGGCGTCCGCCAACCTGACCTCGTCGGCCGCGACGAAGTCGGGTACCTTGACCATCGTCACCAAGTTCGCCGATCCGAAGTACGCCCCGTACTTCGAGAAGGTCGCCGCCGACTACGAGAGCGCCAACTCGGGCGTGAAGGTCGACCTGCAGCAAGTAGGGGATCAGCCCTACAAGGACAAGATCCGCGTGCTGTCCGCCTCGAAGCAACTGCCCGACATCTACTTCTCCTGGGCTGGTGACTTCGCCAATAAGTTCGTGCGCGCCGGGCTGGCCGCCGACTTGACCTCGGTCGTGGGCCCGGACACCGAGTGGGGCAAGAGCTTCTCGCCGGCCGCCCTGAAAGCCTTCGAGTACGACGGGAAGTCCTACGGCGTTCCGATCAACCTCGACGCGAAGTACATGGCTTATAACACCGCGATCTTCTCGAAGGTGGGCGTGGCGAAGCCGGCGAACCTGGAAGACCTGATCGCCGCGTGCGGCAAGTTCAAGAGCGCGGGCTACACCCCGATCGCCTTCGGCAACCAGTACGGGTGGCCTGCGATCCACTACATCACCCAACTCAACGCCATGGACGTCCCGCAGGCCACTCGCGACGCGGATTACAACCCGGCGACCGGCGCCTTCACTGACGCCGGCTACGCCGCGGCCCTGGATCAGTTCAAGCAGATCAGCGAGGCCTGCTTCGATTCCGGCTCTAACGGCCTCTCCCACGAGACCGCACAGGCGAACTTCCTCGCCGGCAAGGCTGCCATGCACTTCCTGGAGTCCGTGGAGTTCTCGGTGCTGACCGCCAAGGGCGGCGCTCCGGCCGAACTCGCCGACAACTGGGACTTCTTCCGGCTGCCGCCGACCGCGTCCGCAGCGGGTGACAAGGGCGCCTTGACCGGTGCGCCCGACGGCTTCATGGTCAACTCTGGCAGCAAGAATGCTGCGCTTGCCGTGGACTTCCTGAAGTTCATGACCAGCAAGGCCAATGGCGCCGAGATGACCAAGAGCATCGGCTGGCTCAGTTCTGTCCAGGGCACGGCCACCGCCGAGAACTCCTTCCCCCAGCTCGAGGCCGCGCTGAAGGACATCAGCTCTGCCAACAGCTTCGCGATCTGGCTGGACACGGTCACCAATGCCGACGTCGCGAACGCCTACCTCTCCGGCGTGCAAGGGATCCTGGACGGGTCGCAGAGCCCGGCCGATGTCATGAAGTCCGTGCAGGACGCTGCGGCAAAGGCCAAGAAGTCAGTGAGCTGACCGGAAATCCGGGGGCGGCCGGCATACGTCCTGCCGCTCCCGGATCGAACCGTGCGCCCGGCTGGCGTGAGGGAGGGAACAATGGCGTCGCGCATGACACGCATCCGCGGGCTGATCTGGCTGCTGCCCGCGTTGGTGCTGCTGGGGGTGTTCGTCTATTACCCCATCGTCGAGAACGTCCGGCTGAGCTTCTACAGCTGGAATGCCTTCTCGCCCAAGCCGGTCTTCGTCGGGTTCGACAACTATGCGACTGCGGCGAGCGACCCGATCTTCTGGCGTTCGCTGCGCAACAACATCGCGTATGCCGTGGTGTCCCTGGTCTTCCAGGTCGGTTGCTCTCTGTGCCTGGCGGCGGTGTTGGAAGAGTTCGTCCACCAGCGGCTGCGGGGCATCCTTCGGGTCATCTACTTCATCCCAGCGGTGATCTCGATCACCGTCGCAGGCATCCTGTTCTCCTTCATCTACAACCCGCAGTTCGGGCTGTTGAATCGCCTGCTCGGGGCGGTTGGGCTGGAGCAGTGGCAGCACTCCTGGCTGGGCGAGCGGAGCACCGCGATCTGGAGCATCATCGGAATGAGCCAGTGGCAGTCGATCGGTTACACCGCCGTGCTCTTCGTCGTCGCCATCCAGCGGATCCCCCGCGAGTTGTATGAGGCGGCCCGTGTGGATGGTGCCGGCGCGGTCCGGCAGTTCTTCTCGGTGACCATCCCGATGGTGCGGGAGATGACGACACTGCTGATCATCCTGACCGTCGCGGGGGCTTTCCTCGTCTTCAACGAAGTGATGGTCATGACGGCCGGCGGGCCGTCCGACTCCAGTCAGGTGCTGGGAACCTGGCTCTACCGCAACGCTTTTCTGGCAGACGACATGGGCTATGCGTCGGCGATTGCGACGGTGATCTTCGTGCTGACGTTCGGCTTCGCGATCCTGCAGATCATGATCGGCCGCCGGCGCCGGGTGGAGATGTGATGACGTCTTCGACAACTTCGCCCATGGCGGTCGCGCCCAATCGGGCGACCCGCGCCGACGGCTGGATCGGGCGGACCGTCGTGCAGGTCCTCATCGGCATCGGGCTGCTGGCGCTCGTGCTGGCGGTGGTCTATCCGCTGCTGTGGATGGTCTTCTCCAGCTTCAAGAACAACTCCGAGCTCTTCGCTAACCCGTGGTCGCTGCCCGGAGACATGCGCTGGGGCAACTTCGAACGCGCCTGGAACGCGGGTGTCGTGCGCTTCTTCGTCAACAGCACGTTGGTGACGGCGGGCTCGATTGTGACGACGACGCTGATCTCGGCGTGGGCGGCCTACGGGCTGGTGCGGGTGAAGGTGCCGTTCTCGAATGCGATTACAGGCATCCTGCTCGGCGGGCTGATGGTCGCCCCGACCGTCGCGCTTGTGCCGCTTTTCGGTTTACTGCAGCGGCTCCACATCTACGACAGCCTGTGGGCGCTGCTCGTGCTCTACACCGCTTTCCGGATCCCGTTCACGACCTTCTTGATCCGGGCCTATCTGATCGATATGCCGCGCGAGATGGACGAGGCGGCCTACGTCGACGGGGCCACGCGGACGCAAATCTTCTGGAGGCTGGTGCTGCCGGTATGCCGGCCGATCCTGGTCTCGGCCGCGTTGCTGCAGGCGCTCTTTGCGTGGAACGAATTTGCCTTCGCGCTGGTGTTCATCTCTGACAGCGACCGCAAGACGCTCCCCGTTGGCTTGATGGACATGCAGTCGCGTCTGCTGACCGAATGGCCGGTGCAATTCGCCGGCCTGACCATGGCCGCTCTGCCCATGATCGTGCTCTTCCTGATCGGTCAGCGCCAGTTTCTGCGCGGTCTGACCGAGGGCATGGGGAAGTAGTCCCAGGCTTCCCGCCCGGGCCACATACCCCTTGTTCGCGCAAGCAGCCTTCCCTGGCGAACAAGGGCCTTGCCTTGTCTACCTGTCTGGCTCTGTTCCGGCCAGGTGCTCACAGACTCGCGAGTCGGCGAAGCAGGTGCCGCCGCTCAGGCCCGTCCGGGCACGTGGCGACCGCCTGCCCGTACGCCGTTCGCGCCCCCTCGCGATCACCGTCGCGTCGAAGCAGTTCGGCTCGCACGACGGCGACTCGATGGTGGCCCGGCAGTTGGTCGGCGGCGGCTTGCAGGACGGCTAGGCCGGCCATCGGGCCGGCGATTTCGGCGACCGCGACGGCCCGGTTGAGCCGGACGATCGGCGATCCGGTCAGGTCCTCCAGGCGGGCATACGTCCGCGCGATGGCCGCCCAGTCCGTCGCGCCGCTCGTGGGCGCGGTGTCGTGGAAGGCAGCGACCAACGCCTGGAGTCGGAGTTCTTCGGCATATCCGGTGCCCGGGGTGAGCCTGGTCAATGTCGCCAGTCCTACGGCGATCTCGCCTGCGTACCACGTCGAGCGGTCTTGGTCGGCCAGCCGCACCAAATCACCATCGGGGCCGGCGCGGGCGTCCCGGCGAGCGTGCTGCAGCACGAGCAGCGCAGTCAGCGCGTCCAGCACCGGCTGCCCCGGTAGCAGGTGAGCGGCGAGCGCAGCCAAGCGCACCGCCTCGCCGGCGACGGCCACGCGCACGACCTGCTCGCCCTCCCGCGGGGCATACCCCGCGGTGAAGGCCAGATAGATCGCGCGCGCCACGTCATCTACCCGCTCGGGCCATACCTGCGGATCGGGCATCGTGAAGCCGACTCCGATCGCCCGCAGACGCCCCTTGGCCCGGGTCAGCCGCGCCGCCATGGTTGCCGTCGGCACGAGGAAAAGCGCGGCGATGTCCGCCGTCGGCACACCGAGCACGAAGCGCAGGGCCAACGCCGGACGGACTTCCGGCGCCAGGGCCGGGTGGGTCGCCATGAAGAGCAGGGGGAGCCGGTCGTCGACATCGACCCCGGGAAGCCGGCCGGCCGCCGGGCTGGTCGGCTGCCCAGCGACACCGCGCAGCAGGTCCGCCCCGGGGAACCCGTCGTCGTCAGCCAACACGGCCTCCGCCACGGCGAGTAGCGGCGCCTTCGCCCGCGCCATCGACTCGTGCCGCAGCGCATCCA
>NZ_DAOQZV010000124.1:0-9326 GCF_035343835.1 Nostocoides sp.
CGTGGCCCCGGCGGCGCCTGCTCCTGCGAGCCAGGAGGTGGTCGTGTGGGGATCACCACCGCCCTCGGCAGCGCCCGTCGCCAGCGCGGCCTCCGGCACGCCCGGGCCGACGGGAATCGGGGCCGTGACGGCGCTCTGCTCCGGAGTCTCGGCGCGGCGAACCTCACCGGCCTCGACGGTGTCTGCGCCCGCGGCGGCGGCGTCGGCTTCGCGGGCCTGTTCGGCTGCGTCCGGGGTGGTCGCCAGGACTTCCTGGTCGGCGACCGTCATGGCCGACCAGGGCGCGATCTGGGCGGCATAGTCGGCCGGGGAGATCGGCCCGAGGTTCTGGTTGAGCGTCAGGTGGCACAGCGTGTCGAGATCGTTCGGGACACCCACCGCGAGTTCGGACGGGCGGGGCACACCACCGACGACCCGGGGGGCGGGCTGAAGGCCGACATCGCCGGCATACGGCCAGCGACCGGTCAATCCCGCATAGGAGAGCGCCACCAGCCCCTTGGCATCGCGTCGCAGCGCGCGCCGGCCGCCGATGTGATCCTGCCCGGCCAGCGCCGCCTGAGTGGCCAGGCCGGCCACCTTCACCGAGCCGTCGGGCATGCGCAACACATTGTCCGGCGTCAGGCCGAGGTGATGCAGGCCGCGGCGGCGCGCGGCGTCGAGCCCCAGCGCGGCTTCGCCAGTCAGGCGCCGGACTTCTTCCGCGGCCATGCCGAAGGCACCCGCCAACTCGGTGAGCGAGCGTGCCCCCTCGAGGCTCTCCTCGACGAAATAGACCCAGCCGTCGACCTCGGCGATATCCAGGACGCGCACCAACCGGTGATTGTCGACGCCCGCGGCCCGCTGGGCGGCGTCGTAGACCCCAGCCGCGAGGGGGCTGTCGTCGGGCAGCACGACGAGCGTGACCGACCGGTCCAAGCGGTCGTCACGCACGGCCCACGCCTGGGCATCGCCCTGCTCGGAGAGCAAGCGAACCAGGGTGTAGCGGCCACCGACCACCACACCGGGGAGCAAGCCGGTCACATTGGCTCCTTTTCGACTTGAGGGAAGCTTACGGTCCGACACCGACAAGGCCGGGCATTGACCCGGCAACCCGGCCCGATCGCCGTCCGTGGTTCAGCGGCGCGCGAGCCGCCGGGCGATCGGCGCCACCAGATCGTCGACCTCGCGCACCCGCATCCGGTGAGCAATCGCCCAGGCCACCGCGAGATAGAGCGAGCCGAGCACGCCCAAGACCAGCAGCGCCCCTAGCCGGTTGGTGGTGAGCGACTCGGGGACGACGCGCAACACGGCATACGTCAAACCGCCGGCGGCGATGCTCGCCAGTCCCAACCGGATGTTGGTGCGCATGGCCCTGGTCAGGCCCAGCCGGCCGACGCGGCGGCGCAACAGCCAAAATCCCCAACCGGCGCCGACCGCATTGCTGACGGTCTGGCCGATGCCCACCCACAGGCCCGTCTGCGTGGCCGGCCGCACGGCCCCGATCAGGTTGAAGATCGTCGCGATGATCGTGATGACGACCTGGATGTTGAAGGGCGTGCGTGCGTCCTCGTACGCATAGAAGACCCGCTGCACGAGATAGACCCAACCGAAGGGCAGAAGTCCTAGCAGCATCGCGGTGAGCAGGTGGGCCACAGCGAGGGTGTCGGCCCGCGACTGGCCGAAGAAGACGAAGACCGCCAGCGGCGCGAACAACACCCCGGCCAGGCTGATCGGCACGAGCAGCGGGGCGGGCATCCGCAGCCCACGACCGAGGTCGGCCAGCACCTCGCCCGTATGCCCAGCGTGGGCCGCCTTGGCGAGCCGCACAAAGAGCGCTGTGGTCAAGGAAACCGTGACCAGGGAGTGCGGCAGCATGAAGAGGAGGAAGGCGTTGTCGTAGGAGAACTTGCCCGCCGCGGTCAGGCCCTGGGCGTTGGCCAGGTCCGTCGCTCGCGTGAGCACCTTGCTGGTGACGATGAAACCGAGTTGCCCCACCGCGATACCGGCGAAGGACCACAACGCGACGCGCGAGGCCGACCGCAGGCCGACACCGCGGAAGCCGAAGCGGGGCCGATAACGGAAGCCGCTGCGTCGCAGCGGAATCGCCAGGAAGATCCCCTGGACCACGATGGAGAGCGTCATGGTGCCGGCGAGGACCCAGATCATTGCGGCGGTCCAGCCGTCCGGGTCGGTGACGCCGCGCGGGTAGCCGAGGATCCAGAAGAGCGCGAGTCCCGCAATCGAGACGACATTGGCGAGCGCCGGCGCCCACATGAAGGCGGTGAAACGATTGCGGGCGTTCAGCACATTGCCGAGCAGGGTGTAGAGCCCGTAGAAGAAGATCTGCGGCAGGCACAGATAGGCGAAGACCGTCGCCAAGTGCAGGGCGCTTGGGCTTTCGGTCTGGGTGTATAGCCGGACCAACAGGGGTGCGGCCGCGATCGACAGCGCCGTCGTGAGGGCCATGAGCAGCAGCGAGAGGGTCAGCAGGCGGTTGACATAGTCCTCGCCGCCGTCGGGGTGCTTGGCAGCCTTGATGATCTGCGGAACGAGGACCGCATTAAGCACGCCACCGGCGAGCAGCAGGTTGATCGAGTTCGGCAAGGTGTTGGCCACCGAGAAGGCATCACCGGCCAGGCCAGTGATGCCGATGACGATGCCGAGCATGCTCTGCCGGACGACTCCCAGGATGCGCGAGACGAGGGTGCCGGAGGCCATGAGCGCGCTCGCCCGCCCCAGCCCGGCATTGGTCCCTGCGGCACGCTCGGTCGGGGTGTCGCTCACGAGCCGGCCTTTCGTCGACGCCGCCGGGTCCGGATCAGGCCGCTGGCAAAGAGGAGCAGGGCGGCGGCACCGATCACCCAGTAGATCCATGCCCCGGTGGGGTAGGCACGCACGAGCACCGTCGCGTCACCGCCTAGGCGCCGCCCGTCCGGGGTGGACAGCGACACCTTGATCGGGACATCGCCGGCCGCGAGCGCGGTCGCCCGGATGCGCAGATTCGCCCGGGACCGTGGCCCGATGTCTACCGGCGCGGGGGTCTGCTCCAGCCGGAAGCGGTTGCTCAGGGGCGTCAGGTCCACGCGCACCCCGTCGACGGCGACGTCGAGATCGTTGGTGACGGTCACCGTCAGTAGTCCGGAGTCGGCGAAGAAGTTGATCTTCTCGGGGGTCACGGCGACGCCCTTGCGGGCTTCGGCACCGGCCGCGCGCACCAGGCCGATCGCATGCCCCAGCGCCGCCGGATCGTCTCGCCAGCGGCTGGCGAGCAACTGGCGGAAGGTCTCGGTCCACAGCCCGAGATTGGCCTTGCCGTCCGCCCGCACCTGCGCCATCGCGGCGATGGACCGAAGCGCCGTAGTGGCCGCCCGCACTCGAGCCGGCGTCAGCGCCGCCGCGGGCGGGAGCACCTCCGCCGGCAGACCCGACTCGGCCGGGGGCGTCGTCGTCTGGGGCACGATCGGACCCAGCGCGGTTTCGGTGCGCAGGGCATCGAGGGACGTCGCGGTGATCCAGGGCGCGTCCAGGAGCCCGGCCAGGGCGGCATGCAAGCCCGAGGTGGCCGCAGGATCCAGACCACGAGGAATGGCGATCAGCACGCTGCGGCGGGTGCTCGGGAACTCGGCGAGCAGGCCCAGCGACTGCGCGAGCAGCAGTTGCCGCGTGGCCGTCCCGTCCGGATCCGCCGCGAGCCCGAGCAGGGCTCCACTCAGCGCGTCGTCATAGGCCAGCACCGCGGTTCCACCAGCGGCGCGATTCGCCGCGACGGGCGTATTGGTGCCGCCGAGCGAGCTACCCGCGCCGATGACGGCCGAGAGCGGGGCAGCGCCGTAGAGGGCGGTCAGGGCAGTTATCCGGTCGCCTCCGATCAGTCCGTCCGCCGGCCACGCCACGTCGACCCGGTGATGGCCGGGCAGGTCGGCGGCGACCCGAGTCGCGGTCGCGATCAGTCCCGGGAAGTAGCGATTCAGGTGGGTGGCGACCAGCGCGGACAGGTCGGGATCGGCATACGGCAGGACGAGGGCTGGCCGGGTGCCGAGGTCGTCGCGCAGGCGCGCGGCGAAGGAGCGGCGCAGCGCCGTCTCGGCCTTCTGGTCCGCACCGATCCGGTCCCACGCTGCCCCGGCGACATCGTCGAGCGGTCGCTCGGCGGGGATCTCGGCCGGCGGGTCGGCGATGGTCGGGTCGAGCGCCCAGGTCACCGGCAGATCGTCGGTGGCGTCGATCAGCTCCGGCAGTCGTCCCCCCGTCCCGAGCTGCCGCTCCCAGGCCGTATGCCGTTCGGGCCCGTAATCGCCCACCAGCGCCGAGTCGGGGGCCAGCGTCAACGGCGCGACCACGGCGAGCTGCAGGGGGACGTACTCCCTGCGCCGCTGGTAGGTGACGAAGCTGGTGATCCGGGCGCCGGCGGCGCTCAGGCTGATGGGCAGCGCGCCGTAGGCCGGGCCGGCCGTAGCGGCCGGGTCCTTCATGACGACCCGGAAGGACGCGCCCGCCCCGGGGGCCAGGCGCCCGGCCAGCGCATCGTGATCGAGGAGATCGCCGGTGTCTGCGACCTCGCCTGCGGCCCAGGCCGCGACGCCGGCTCGGTCGGTCAGGGGCGTAAAGGATCCGCGCAGTTGGACATCGGGGGCGTCAATGGAGTTGCTGCCGACATTGGTCACGCGACCGGTGATCACCACATCGTCGCCGTCGCCGGCCACCATGGGCGCGATGGTCGTCACGGCGATGCGGACCCCCGCCAGATCCGTGGCCGCGGTCGCGGTGGACGGGGCCACGCCCAGCAGGAGAAGCAGCGTGGTGAGGGCCGCCATAACGGGATGGCGCGGCATACGGCCGTGGGTCATTCGTCGCCGGCGAGGCGCTGCCAGGCCTCCCGGGCGATGCGCCGCTCGTTGGGGAAGGTCAGGTGCCGGTGCGCGTGCTCGAGCGGGAGCCAGGCGACGTCGACGGCCTCGTGGTCGGGGTCGTTCTCGATCGTCAAATAGCCCCCCACCGCCTCGAGAAGGTAGTGGTGGACGAACTTATGGACGCGCCGGTCGCCGGTGGCGAACCAGTAGTCGATGGTCCCGAGCTTGATGAGCACCCGCGCCTCGATGCCGGTCTCCTCGGCGACCTCGCGTGCCGCTGTCTCGCACAGGGTCTCGGCGCCCTCGATATGACCCTTCGGCAGGCACCATTCCAGGCGCCCGGCACGATTGCGGCGGGCGATGACGGCAATCCGCGCGACCCCGCCCTGAATGTCGACGACCACGCCCCCCGCGGAGCGTTCCTCGACGGCCGGCAGGCGGCGCGGGGCGCGTCCACCTGCAGCTTGGGTCATGGGGTCACTTTAGGCTGACAACGCTCCAGGGGGTCGGACCCGGTGGCGTTCGGCTCGGCCCGCCCCTGGGCAATACGGTTGGGCACCATGGAATCTCCGAGCCAGCAGGCCATGCGTCGCGCCCTGGCCAATCTGGGGCCGATGCTGCCGTTGTTGACCGAGCTGGGCGAGTTGTTCGCCGCGGCCGGCCACGAGGTGGCGCTCGTCGGCGGACCGGTCCGGGACGCCTTCCTTGGCCGGACCTCGCCCGATTTCGACTTCACGACGAGTGCGCGGCCCGAGCAGATCGAGGCGATCCTGCGGCCCTGGGCCGAGACCACCTGGGACGTCGGCCGGGCCTACGGCACGATCGGTGCGCTGCGGGGCAACACGACCTTCGAGGTGACGACCTATCGCGCCGATGCGTATGACCGCGTCACCCGCAAGCCCGTCGTCGCCTTCGGCGACAACCTCCACGACGACCTGCACCGGCGCGACTTCACCGTCAATGCGATGGCCCTGCGGCTGCCGGAGCTGACCTTCGTCGATCCGTATGACGGCTACGACGCCCTGCAGAAACGTCGCCTCCGCACGCCCGCACCGCCCGAGGTCAGCTTCGGCGACGACCCCTTGCGGATGATGCGCGCCGCGCGCTTCGCCGCGCAGCTTGGCTTCGACCTCGCCGCCGACGCGGCGGAAGCCATGCAGGCGATGGCCGGGTCGATCGAGATCGTGTCGGCGGAGCGCGTGCGCGACGAGCTGAGCAAGCTCCTGCTCGCGCAGTGGCCGCGCCGCGGCTTGGGGTTGCTGGTCGACTCCGGCCTGGCCGATCACGTCCTGCCCGAGCTGCCGGCGCTGCAGTTGGAGATCGACGAGCACCACCGCCACAAGGACGTCTACGAGCACACCCTGACCGTGGTCGAGCAGGCCATCGAGCTGGAGGGGCCGCCCGGGTCGGATCCGGCCCAGGTCCCGGGGCCGGATCTGATCCTGCGCCTGGCTGCGCTGCTGCACGATGTCGGCAAGCCCGCGACCCGACGCTTCGAGCGCGGTGGCGGGGTGTCCTTCCACCACCACGAGATCGTCGGGGCCAAGCTGACCCGCGCCCGGTTGCGGGCCTTGCGCTATGACAAGGAGACGGTCTCGGCGGTCTCCCGATTGGTGGAACTGCATCTGCGCTTCCACGGTTATGGGGACGGTCAGTGGACGGACTCGGCCGTGCGCCGCTATGTCACCGACGCGGGCGACCTGCTGCCCCGCCTGCACCGCTTGACCCGGGCCGATTCCACGACGCGCAATCAGCGCAAGGCGCGCCGGTTGGCGGCGACCTATGACGAGCTCGAGGTTCGCATCGAGCATTTGCTCGCCGCGGAGGAGCTGGGCAAGGTGCGACCCGAACTCGACGGCACCGAGATCGGCGAGCTGCTCGGGATCCCGCCCGGGCCGCTGGTCGGTCGCGCCTACAAATTCCTGCTGGGCGTCCGGCTCGATGAGGGGGTCGTTGGGCCCGAGGTGGCCCGTGAGCGGCTGCTGGCCTGGTGGGCGGAGCAACCCGAGTCACGGCCGTGAGGGCCGGCCCGACTTGACAACCATTCGGTCACGTCGCCCTGCCGTCGTCGGGGGTGCCGGTAGCGTTCGGTCATGGCAACACATGGGTGGGTGAAGCGGTCCGTCGGCATCGGCGCGGCGGCAGTGATCGCGGGTGTCCTGGCGGGGGCGCCCACCGCATCGGCGACGGGTGGCGGGTCGGGGGGCACACGGCATACGTCCTCGGGGGCGGTGCCGGCGTCGGTCACCGGGGCCGACCGGGTCGTGCCGCGGAGCGTGAGCGGTGGACCGGTGCTGCCCGGGCCGTCGACTGGAGGTGACCGTGCGCTGACCGGCACACACGGGATCTACCTCGTGCCGGTCTATTGGGGAAGCACCAAGCCGGCGGCGCTCGACAATGCGGAGCTCCAGTCGGCCATTGACGGGGCCAATACCTATTACACGGCGGCGTCGGGGGGCGCGCTGACGGTTCGTCAGGGCTGGGCGGAGGGCATCCCCGGGTGGAGCAAGATCACCTTGACCGACGCGCAGTCCACCTCCTGCGACCTCAAGGCGATCAATGACGCCGTGCGGGCGGTCGTCGGCTCGGCCGGGCCCCGGGATCACCTGGTGGTCTATCTGCCCAAGACGACCCAATGCACCTTCTCGGATCTGGAGACCTTCGGCCTGAGTGCGCGCGGTGATGGCTACAGCATCGTCAACGGCACCTTCACCACCGATATCGCCCTGCGCGTGATCGCCCACAACGGTTCGGTGCCGGCCGCGGGATCGCTCAACTGCACCTCGGGCGCGAGCGCGGTCCCGCTCTCGAGCACCTGCTCGGGCGTTGACTACAACAACCCCTGGGATCCTGCGAGCGCGCACCCCTACGGCCAGCCGGGAATGCCCCTGGCCGACACCTTGGCGACGTTGGGCATCCTCTCGGCCACCGACTACCCCGAGATCTCGCCCGGACCGACGAAGGCGCTCCCCTTGAAGCCGATGGAGTCCGGAGCCGGGTTGCGGGGTGCGTGGTTCGACCTCGAGGGCTATCGCTACTCCATCGAGTACCGCACGCCGAGGGGGCTGGACTCCTGGATAGATGACAAGAAGTGGTCGGGGCCGTTCGGCACGGTCTCGGACCCCGGCGGCCATATCGTCGTCCACCGTCAACCGCTGACCGGAGACGCCATCGACCGCTCGCGCCTGGTCGTCGACTTCCATCCGGATCTGGTCAACAGCGACACGCAGCGACACCCCGGCCTGTGGGACGGCGAGTCCTACACCAGCCCGGACGGCTCGTTCGCCTTGTCGGTGTCCGCGCCTTCCCCCACCGGGGCCACGGTTACCGTCTCCTTCCCGGCCCTCGACCGGGTCGTGCGGTGGTCGGGGCCGGATCGCTATGCGACGTCCGCGACGATCTCGGCGCAGACGTATGCCGCCGGTGTCTCGGTCGCCTATATCGCCTCCGGGTCGGTCTACACCGACGCGCTGTCCGGGGCTCCGGTAGCCGGCGACACCGACGGCCCGATTCTGCTGACGTCGGGCACGAGCATCCCGAGCGTCATCGCAGCGGAACTGAGCCGGCTCAAGCCCGGCAAGATCGTCATCTTCGGTGGCCCGGCCACGATCTCGCCGGATGTCGAGACAGCTCTCAAGGCCTATACGAGCGGAGCCGTGGAGCGGTGGAGCGGCGATGACCGGTTCACCACCTCGGCCGCCATCTCGGCGAAGTCCTATGCCCCAGGTGTCGCGACGGCCTATGTCGCCTCCGGCCGAGTCTTCACCGACGCCCTCTCTGGGGCGCCAGTGGCCGGCAAGAGCGCGGGGCCGGTGCTGCTCGTGGACACCAATGCTCTGCCGAGCGCGATCGGCACCGAGTTGCAGCGACTCAAGCCGGCCAAGATCGTCATCTTCGGTGGTCCCAACACCATCACCCCGGCCGTCGAGGCCTCGCTGCACGCGTATGCCGCGTCCGTCGAACGGTGGAGCGGTCCCGACCGCTTCACGACCTCGACCGCCATCACCCAGAAGGCCTACTCCACGCCCGGTGGGACGATCTTCATCGCCTCCGGCCGGGTCTATACCGATGCGCTCTCCGGTGCTCCGGTCGCCGGCACGATGGAGTCGCCGGTCCTCCTGGTCGACACCGATGCCCTGCCCGACGCCGTCGGTGCCGAGATCGACCGGCTCAAGCCGAGTCGCATCGTCATCCTCGGTGGCCCCAACACCATCTCGTACGGCGTGCAGGCAGCGTTGGCGGGGCACCTGAAGTAGCGCCGAGGCTCGGTCGCCCCAGGGGGGACGGATCGCCCGCCCGGGCGCGCGTCGCCGCGCGTTCGGCGGGCCGCGCCGGTACCGTGAGCCCCATGCGTCACATCACAGGGGACCGATCGACTCCGCGCGCTCGTCGCGCCCTGGCGACGACGGGGGCGATTGCCCTGGTCGTCGGCGGCCTGCTTGCCACGGGTGCCGGGAGCGCCGGCGCGGCCACGTCCGCGGGCGGTTCCACCGGGTC
>NZ_DAOQZV010000125.1:0-9317 GCF_035343835.1 Nostocoides sp.
TCTCCTTGCCGAGCACCTTGGCGAACTTCAGCAGCAGCGAGCCCGAGCCGCACGCCGGGTCGTAGACCTTGTTGACCTCGGTCTTGCCGACGACGGTGATCCGGGCGAGCAGCTCACTGACCTCCTGCGGCGTGAAGAACTCTCCCCCCGACTTGCCGGCCGACGACGCATACATGGTCATGAGGAACTCGTAGGCGTCACCGAAGGCGTCGATCGTGTTGTCGCTGAACGTGCCCAGGTTGAGGTCACCGATGGCGTGCAGGAGCTTGACGAGCTTCTCGTTGCGCCGGGCGACGGTCGGGCCGAGCTTGGCGCTGTTGACATCGAGGTCGTCGAAGAGTCCCTTGAGGTCGTCCTCGCTCGCCGTGCCGACGGCGGAGGCCTCGATGTTGCGGAAGATCCGCTCGAGGGTCTCGTTGAGGTCGGCATCGTCGGCCGCGCGGGCGCGCACGTTGGCGAAGAGCTCACTGGGCAGGATGTAGAAGCCTTTGTCCGACACGGTCACGTCCCGCCCGAACTCGGCCCTCCCATCGCTCAGTTGCGCATAGTCGAAGTCGGGGACATTGGCCGCCCGCTCCAGCCCGTTGAGGAAGTCCGTGAGGTTCTCGGAAATGAACCGATAGAAGAGCATCCCGAGCACGTAGCCCTTGAAGTCCCACCCGTCGACGCTGCCGCGCAGGTCGTTGGCAATCCGCCAGATGGCCCTGTGCAGCTCGGCACGCTGCTGCTCCCTTGTCATGGGCGACGGGTATGGCTGGCGGGCGCGGAAGTGGGTGGCATGGTGACGATCTTGCCCCAGGCGACGGTTCAATCGCGGTAGGGAGCCGGTGACGGGAATCGAACCCGCGTGTCCAGCTTGGGAAGCTGGCGCTCTACCATTGAGCTACACCGGCGTGCGAGCGCGTGGCCTAAAGGCCCGCGGCAGCCCCGGAAGTCTAACCCACCTCGTCCACGGCTCCCGCACGCCGTGAACCCGGCACACGCTCAGGCCGGCCCCCTTCGGATGGGGGAAGCGGCATACGGCAATCCGTCAGGGGAGGGCCGCGGCCAGCCGGCCGGACCACGCCCGCAGGCCCTCCATCGCCGCGGGACTCGCCGACTCGATGACCAAGGGCGCGTCCAGCTTGCCGAGCGCCACCACGAGCCACGCGAGATCGAGAGACTCCATGCGCACGCGACACGAAGTGGTGTCGATCGGCGTGATCTCGGTCCAGCGGCCGATCGCGGCTTCCGCAAGCGCGGCGGGCGTCTGTGCGAGAGCCACGACCTGATAGCCGCCGCCGGCGGCCTCGCGCAGACCCGACCGCACGTATCCCGCCGCGTCACCCCCGGGGATCTCGCGCGGCCGGAAGCGGGCCCTGGTGCCTTCGGGATCGATGAGGCGATCGAGGCGGAAGGAGCGCCAATCGCCGCGATCGAGGTCGTAGGCGACGAGATACCAGCGGCGGCCGACGGTCACCAGCTTGGTCGGCTCGACGTGGCGCCGGGCGAGTTCACCGGCAGCCGCGCCGCCGCGCGCGGTGTAGCCGAAGCGCACTCGCTCGGCGTCGCGGATCGCCTGGGCGAGGGCGGCCAACACCGAGGCTTCGACCTCGGGGGCCTGCCCGAGCGGGGACGCGACGGTCACGGCGCGCAGCGCCTCCGCCCGACGGCGCAGTCGCGGTGGGAGCACCTGGACCACCTTGGACAGCGCCGACAAAGTGGCGTCGCCGAGCGAGCCGGCGGCGATATTGGCCGCCGCGCCGAGCGCGACGACCATGGCGATCGCCTCGTCCTCGTCGACGACGAGCGGGGGCAAGGCCCCGCCTGAACCGAGCTGATAGCCGCCCTCCATGCCACGGGTGGACGCAACGGGATAGCCGAGGTCGCGCAGGCGCTCGACGTCCCGGCGCAGCGTGCGCTCGGAGACCTCGAGCCGGTCGGCGAGCTCCGGGCCCGGCCAGAAGCGGTGCGTCTGCAGCAGCGTCAGCAGCCGGAGGGTGCGCGAACTCGTGTTGGCCATGAATCCATAGTGCGTCAAAATCAGGTCAGAAACTGGCCGGAAGAGCTCCTAGCGTCGGTGCTGTCACCACATCCGCCGCACCATAGGCAGGAGCCACCGATGTCCACTCCGCTCGTCGCGGACGCCCCTCGTCCGCCCGACACCACTCCCGATGCCGTCGATGCCCAGGGCTTCGTCCCCCTCGTCGACGGCCGGGTCCGCACCCTCGCCCTCGTCAGCCTGCTGCTCGCCTCGATGATGGAACTCATCGACGTGACCATCGTCAATGTGGCCCTCCCCACCATCGACGAATCATTCGGCGCGACCGCCGGGCTGCTGCAGTGGGTGGTCGCGGCCTACCCCCTCGCCTTCGGGATCTCGCTGATCACCGGCGCCCGACTGGGCGACCGCTTCGGCCGGCGGCGCCTGTTCGTGCTCGGCCTGATCGGCTTCACCCTCGCCTCCGCGGCGTGCGGGCTCGCGCCGGGGATCGAGGCGCTGGTCGCCTTCCGGGCGGTCCAGGGGATCGCCGCCGCGGCGATGGTGCCGCAAGTGCTGACCAGCATCCAGGTCATGTATGCACCGCACGAGCGGGGCATGGCGATGGGCATCTTCTCCGGCCTGGCCGGTCTGGCCGCGGTGATCGGGCCGATCATGGGGGCGGTCCTGACCGAGACCGTCGGCTGGCGGTGGGTCTTCCTCGTCAACGTGCCGGTTGGCGTGGTCGCGTTGGCCGCCGCGCTGCGGTTCATCCCCGAGTCGCGCGCTGCCCTCGCCGCCCGCATCGACCTGCGTGGGGTTGTCGCGCTCTCGCTCGCCCTGCTGGCGCTGCTGTATCCGTTGACGATGGGTCACGAACTCGGCTGGCCCACGTGGACGTATGGCGTGATGCTGGCCGGCGTGGCCGGCCTGCTCGTGTTCGTGCGAGCCGAGCGCCGCCACGAGCGCCTCGGTCACCAGCCGCTGCTCGCGACCTCGCTGTATGCCGGCCGCGCCTTCACCGGCGGCACGCTCACCGGCGCGCTGCTCTTCATCGCCGGGACGGGGTATTTCCTTGCGGGGACGCTCTATTTCCAGATCGGGCTGGGGTGGTCGGTGCTCAAGGCCGGGCTGGTCAACATTCCGTTTGCGCTGATCTGCACGGTGACCGCCGGGACCGGCGCGGCCGTACTGATGCCGCGCATCGGCCGCAAGGTGCTCGTGCTGGGGGCGTTGATCATGGCGCTCGGCGCGGGCGTCATGGGGCTGACCGTGCGGGTGGCGGACGGGGCGACGAGCTTCTGGGCGTTCGTCCCGGCGATCGTGCTCGTCGGAGCGGGCTTCGGCTACGTCGTCTCCTCCACGGCGCCGCTGGCACTCGGCGCCGTGGACGGCGCGCAGGCCGGGGCAGCGTCCGGGCAGTTCAACACGACCGGTCAGTTGGCGAATGCGCTGGGCGCGGCCGGCATGGGGACGCTCTTCTTCGAGGTCGCCAAGCGCCAGGTCTCGGGTGCCCCGAGCGAGGTCTTCGGCCCGGCATACGTGGCGGTGCTTGCGGTGATGGCCGCGCTACTGGTGCTCGTGGCCGCCGTTGCGCTGATCATTCCCCGCGACGCGCACCAACACGCGGCCCCCGGCGCCCACTGATTCATCTGTCCCCTCTGTCTCGTCTCCCGTCGAGTGGCCGGTCGAGGGTCGTCGAAAGGCCGGTTCAGGCCGTTCGAGTGGGCGTTTGTCCACAGCGCGCTATGGACAAACGCCCACTCGACGCACCTGAACCGGCCTCTCGACGTGAGCGGGATAGCCTGACGCCCGTGCTGCTCTCCGACCGTGACATCCACGCCGAGATCGATGCCGGTCGGGTGGTGCTCGACCCGTGGGATCCGGCGATGGTTCAGCCCAGCAGCATCGATGTCCGGATGGACAAGTACTTCCGGCTCTTCGACAACCACAAGTACCCCGTCATCGACCCGTCCGCCGACCAGCCGGACCTGACCCGGCTGGTCGAGGTCGATCCCGACGAGGGCTTCGTCCTGCACCCCGGCGAGTTCGTGCTCGGGTCGACCCTGGAGACCGTGAGCCTGCCCGACGATCTGGCGGCGCGCGTCGAGGGCAAGTCCTCGCTCGGGCGGCTCGGCCTGCTCACCCACGCGACCGCTGGCTTCGTCGACCCGGGTTTCAGCGGTCACGTGACCCTGGAACTATCCAATGTCGCGACCCTGCCGATCATGCTGTGGCCCGGTATGAAGATCGGTCAGCTCTGCTTCATCCGGCTCAGCAGCCCCGCGCAGAACCCGTATGGCAGCGCGGCATACGGCTCGCACTATCAGGGCCAGCGCGGCCCGACCGCGTCACGCAGTTTCCAGAACTTCCACCGCACCGACGTCTGAGCCGGTGGCCGACGTCACCGACGCCTTCAGATCTGGCCGGAGATCGCAGACTCCGCAGTCCGTCCGAGGCCGAGCCAGCTCACCACGCCGCCGGCCGTCAGCAGGCCGGCGCACGCGAAGCAGGCAAGCCGGTAGCCGTCGGTGAAGGCGGCGGGATCGTCATACGCCGTGCCGGTCAGGCCGACGAGCGGAGGCAGGGCGGCGACGGCCAGCAGCGAGCCGGCCCTGGCGACGGCGTTGTTGATGCCGGACGCAGTGCCGGCATAGCGATCGGGCGCGGCCCCGAGCACCGCTGCGGTCAGCGGCGAGACCAGGGCGGCCAGACCGAGTCCGAAGACGCACATGCCCGGGAAGACGCCGAGCCAATACCCGGTGCCCCGCCCCACGGGAGCCAGCAGCACGACACCCACGGCACACAGGATCGGCCCGGCCGACATCGGGATCCGCGGCCCGATCCGATGCGCCAGCGCCGCGAACCGCGACGACAGGAGCAACAGCGCGACGGTGATCGGCAGCGTTGCCAGCCCGGACGCCAACGGGCTGAAGCCCGCCAACACCTGCAACTGAATCGTCAGCAGAAAGAGCACCGCGCCCAGCGCCCCATAAACCAGCAGCGTCATGGCATTGGCCGCGCTGAAGACGCGGGACGCGAACAAGCCGAGCGGCACCAGCGGCCGCGGCGCCCGTCGCTCCCGGGCGACAAATAGTCCCAGCAGCCCAAGACCACTCGCGCACAACGCAATCGTCCGGGCCGCCGACGATTCGCCCGATCCGATCAACCCCAAGGTCAGCGCCGCAAGGCCCGCCACCGTTAACGCGGCTCCGACCAGATCGAGTCGCCCGTCGGCCTCCGGGTCACGGCTCTCCGGGACGTATCGCAGCGTCAGCGCGATCACCACCGCGGCCACCGGGACGTTGATGGCGAAGATCCCGCGCCAGCCGCCGTGGTCAAGCAGGAAACCGCCGACGAAGGGCCCCACCGCGGTCGCGATCCCCGAGACCCCCGCCCACGTGCCGATCGCCGCCGGGCGGTCCTCGGGCACGAAGCTCGACTGAATGACCGCGAGCGCGCCCGGGGTGAGCAGTGCGGCGCCGACACCCTGAACGGCCCGCGCGATGATCAGCGCGGTGGCCGTGGGTGCCAGTGCACAGGCGATCGAGGCGAGCGCGAACCACGCGATCCCCACGACATAGAGCTGCCGGCGGCCGCGTAGGTCACCGAGCGCCCCGCTGACCAGGACGAGGGAGGCGAGCGTCAGCAGATAGCCATTGACCACCCATTGCAGTTGCGCCAGTGAGGCAACCAGGTCCGCGCCGATGGCGCGCACGGCGATATTGACGACCGTGCCGTCCATCAGCGCCATGGCCGAGCCGAGCGTGACGGCGGTCAGCGCGCCCCGGCCCGCCGGGCTGCGCCGGGTGAGCAGGGCCGCGGCGTCGGCCGTCAGTGGGGTTCTCCCGTGGCGTCGCGTGTCACACGGGTGACATTGCAGCGGGTTGCCGACAAGTGGGTGCGCAGGTAGGTCAAGATGGTGTCGCCTTCGAGGACTCCGCAGGTCAGCAGGTCGATGTTCGCCAGCTTCAGCTCCGGCCACGTGTGCACGTTCAGGTGCGATTGCGAGAGCACCAGCGAGATCGTGACCGCCCCGTTGGGGAAGATGTGGCTCGCTTCCGCCAGCACGATCGCCTGGCCCGCCTCGGCCGCGGCATACAACACGGACTTCAGGCGCGGCTCGTCGTGCAGGATGGCGACATCCGAGGTCCAGAGATCCACGGCATACGAGCACATCTCGGTTGATGCGGCAGTGGCCGGAACTGGGGTCGCGGGGGAGGTGTCCATCGGTCGTTCATGGTAGCCCCGCGCGGCCACTGGGCCGGCTTGGCGACGGTCAGCGCGTGCGCCGGGCGACATAGGCGCGTAGGGCGCCCAGTGATGTCAGTGCCTCGAGGGTGAGGTCGGCGGCGGCCAGGCTGCCGCCGAAGGTCTCGTCGATGCGTGCGAGCAGCCGCGCTCCGGCGAGCGAGGACAGGGCAAGCGGTGGGCGCAGGAGTGACGTGTCGTCCGGCAGGCGCGCGACATCGTCGGCGTTCATCCCGAGCGCGTCGCCGACGAGCGCATCGAGCCGCCCCTCTTGCCGTATGCCGTTGCCCACCGCCGCGCTTCTCGGGTCGCCTACCGTGCTGGGCGGGTGCGTTTCCGGGCTCGGCGGGCCGGGCAACGGCGCGGCGTCGCCCTGTTCGATCACCAACACCGAGGCCGCGTCCCCTGCCGCATCCGCGGGCTCGTCGGCGTCCGCGTCAGCGAAGGGCTCGTCAGACATGGGCGCCGGTGTTTCCTTAGCGCCGGGCGAGTCGACGGCGATCCAGCCGGGGGCTTCGAGCCGCCCGCCCTCGCTGCGCGCTTCGAGCAGGTCCGGGCCGACCTCCACGAGGTCGAATCCCATGCTGCGCAGGAGCACTCGCAGTTCGGTGTTGGCCCCCGTGGCCCTGATGGGGATCGTGAGACCACGTCCGTCAGCGGCATCGGCCAGCGCGGTCAACTCGGCTACGAAGGCCTCCGCCACGCCCCGCCCGGCCACTCGGCAGGACACGCTGAGCAGTTCGACGCGCAGACCGCCCGGGTCTGCGGTGCTCGGCCAAGCAGCAGGCACCTCGTCAACCGGCCTGCTCGTCGGCGCGAGGAGCGCGATCGCGACCAGCCCGTCGTCGCCGAAACGATCGGTCAGCCCGCCGACGAACACCCGGCCGTCTGCGGCATACCGGCTGAGCAGCCCGTCATCCAGCGCCAGGCCGGTGGAGCTGAGTCGGTTTGCGCGAGTTGCGAGTTCGAGGACCCGCGGCAATTCGTTCGGCTTGGCCGGACGGACGCTCAGGCGCATCGCGCACGAGCGCAGGAAGGCGACCCGGTCGGCATACGCGCGCGCTGCGTCCCGACGGCGCGCGTTGGCTTGATAGCGGGTGGTGCGTCGCCCGGCCTCGGACGAGGGGTGGGCGGGCAGGATCTCGGGCAGCCGGGCGAGCAGTTCCTCGCGATCCATCGTCCGGACGCCGGGCAGAGTGTGGCCGACCTCCGCCCGCTCGAAGGCGGTGTCGTCAACCAAGAGCAGCGAATCGATCGCGACGCCCAGTTCTTCGGCGACCAACTCGATCGCGCGGCTCTTGTCCTGCCAGGCAATCTGTTTCGCGACAAGAAGCCCGTCCAACTGCGGCCACGCCGCAACAAGGTGTGCGACCTCTGGCGCAGTGCGACTCGCAAGGGCGTTGACGATGCCGTGATCGGACAGGCGCCGCATCGTCGCCAGGACGTCGGCGCGCGGGCGGGGGAGCACGCCCTCCGGGAGTTCGACGGCAACGTCATCCCAAACCGTGCCGTCGAGATCCCAGACGACGCACTTCACCACCGGTTGCCGCACCACGGAATCCGTTGCGCCGGAATCATTTCGGATCAAGCCATCGAGCCGGGCCTCCATGGTCAGGTGGGTCGGCGCAAACCCGAACTCGGCATAGAGAACGCGCATCGGCACATTCGCGGCGTTGACCTTGCCGGTGACGTGCGTGACGTCATGGGCACGCGCATACGCCAGCCCGGCGTCAATGAGCAGCCGCGCCGCGGCCGTCGACTCCGCACCGGAACTGACTGCGAGAGAACGAAAATTCGCATATCTATCGCCGGTGACGAAGTTGGTGTTGATCGCCATCCAAAGCCAACCGCGGACCTTGCCGGCCGCGTCGACAACGACCAGGCAACCGTCCGGGTCGCGCTCCAGGCCCTTGACAATCCGACCTTCGTGCTTGGCCGGATCCGTCACCGCCTCGGCGCCGAAGGACGCCTCGGCGATCTCGATCTCGTAGGCGACGAGGGCCGGGAGGTCATCGGCGGCGGCCGGTCGCACGCTCAGGGTCATGCCTTCGCTCCCGGAATCGACTGCGGCGCAAGGCTGCCCGGGCGGAAGCTCGTGCCGCCACACGTGGGGCACCCGTGGGCCTGCAGGGCGCCGACCGTCGCGATCGGCTCTCGTGGGCCGACGGTGAAGCGCTCGCCGCAGCCCGCGCACACATAGATTCGCGGCCGGGCGCGGAGGTCTGCGGTGTACAGCGGCCCGTCGTATGCCGTTGCCTCCCAATCCGTTTCGGCCGACTGCTGAGCGGTGAGCTCAAGGCGGTAGGCGTCCGAGCGTCCGCCGATCACGCCGGCTCCGAGATAGTGATTGACCCCTGGGCGCAGCTCGCGCACGACCAGGCCCAGCCGCGTCAACTCGCCCTGCAGGTCGATCGCGGGGCCGGGCGGTTTCGCGCCGTAGTGCAGGAAGGCGTCCCAGCCCGGCCCCGGCCGCAGGCCCTCCAAGGCCCGGGCGAGAAAGAGCGCCGCACCCTGGGTCGTATAGGGCGGGTCGGTCGAGGCCACGCTACTGCGCCCGCGAGCCGCCGGCGGGAGCGGGCGACGCACGTCGTGTTCGATCAGGTCGATCGCCGCATCGGGCGGCGCCGACGAAGCGATCGTCGCGAGAATGGCAGCGCTGATGTCGATGACGACGACCTCGCCCGCCAGCGGCACGCCCAGCGCCGCGCCGACGCGGGCCACGGCCACGGACAGCAGATCGTCATCTCCCACGATCAACAGGGACGGCGTCGGCAAGGCCCCGGCCGCGATCATCCACAGCACCCGGCGGACCTTCGTCTCGCCGGTCGCGAAGGACTGATCGAGGGTGACATCGACGTCCGGTTGCTGCCCGACGAGCGCGTCCAGCGCGCCGGCCACGGCCACGAGGTCAGGTGACAGCGGTGCGGACCAGGGGTCAACGGCATACGTCAAGGGCCGCAGGCCTAGCGTGGCGACCAGTGCGCGACCATCCGCGGTCAGGCCGGCCGGGCGCAGGCCATCGACCACACCGAGCGTGCGCAACTCGCCGAGGACGGCGCTCGCGACGGGCACCGGCAGCCGAGCGAGCCGGCTGATCTCGCCCGCT
>NZ_DAOQZV010000126.1:0-7633 GCF_035343835.1 Nostocoides sp.
GCACCAGTCAGATCAAGGGTCACGACCCTCGCGCAGCCATACCAGCATGTAAGTCGGCTTCATCCTCGTTTTCGCCACGATCCTGATCCCGACCCAACTGCTGATCATCCCCACCTACATCATGTTCAGCAAGCTGCACCTGGTCGACACGCTCGCCGCGATGATGCTCCCCTGGCTGACGTCGGCCTTCGGCGTCTTCCTCATGCGACAGTTCTTCCTCTCCTTGCCGCGGGAACTCGAAGAGGCCGCCGTGCTCGACGGGTGCTCGCAGTTCGCCGTCTTCTGGCGAGTCATCCTCCCGCTGGCCAAGCCGGCTCTCGCGACCCTGGCCATCTTCACCCTGCTCGGGTCGTGGAACGACCTGATCTGGCCGCTGATCGTCAACAACAACCCGGCGAACTACACGATCCAACTCGGCCTGGCCAACTTCCAGGGCCAGCACCGGACGCAGTGGTCGATGCTGATGGCCGGCAATGTCGTGGCCACCTTGCCGCTGATCATCTTCTTCCTGATCGCGCAGAAGCAGTTCGTCGCGACCATGACCTTCTCCGGGCTGAAGGGCTGACCGGACGGATCGTGCCCTCTCGACGTGGCTGGGGGTCAGCCTCGGCCGAACAGGCGGCTGAGGAAGCCACCGCCCGCGTCCTGACCCGTCGTGGCCCGGTTCGCATCCCCCGTCGTGGCGCGGCTCTCGTGGCCGGGGCACCACTGCCCGGCCGGGACACCGGCCTTGACCGAAGCCACGTGCTGCCCGCACCCGGCCCACGTCGTCTTGCCACAGGTCTTACATCGCACCGCACGGCACATGGGTGTCTCTCCTCGGACCTCGTCAACCTAATGCTGCGATCCTATACCCCCCTAGGTATGACGCAGGACGGTCACCACGAAGTCCGCCGCGGGCTGCCAGGCCCGCAGGTCCCACGTCGCGAAGCGATGCTCGATGCGCAGTCCGCTCACCTCGATCGCGGCGTCGAAGGCGGCAAGCGTCAACTCCCGGTCGGTGTGAAACCCCGTGACCACGAAACCCTCCGGCGCCAGATGCGCCGCGAATCGCTGCAACACAAGCGCTTCGGTCCCAGGTGCCAGGAAGACCATGACATTCCCCGCGACCAGGATGGCATCGAACAGGCCCTCGCCGACCAGGTCCAGTTCGCTTAAGTCGGCCACCTCGAAACGCGCGTCGGGATGATCCTCGCGCGCGGCCGCGATCAACTCGGGGTCGGCATCGACCCCGAGCACGTCGTGGCCGACCGCGTGCAGATAGGCCGTATGCCGCCCAGGCCCGCACCCTGCGTCGAGGATCCGGGCTCCCCGCGAAACCATCGCGTCGACCAGCCGCGCCTCACCCACCAGATCGGCCCCCTCGGCGGCCAGCGCGCGGAAGCGCTCGACATACCACCGGGAGTGGCCTGGGCTGGTGTCGGTCGTCCAGCGGGTCGGGGTCGGCATACGCGCAGGATAGAGCCGGGCAAGCCGACGCGACCCGCCGCTAGCTACCATGCCAGGGTGGAGACTCTCGTACTGACCGTCATCGGCGACGACCGCGCCGGGCTCGTCAAGGCGCTCGCAGACACCGTCGCGGACGGCGGCGGGAACTGGGAGCGCAGCCAACTTGCCGAGCTGGCCGGGAAGTTTGCGGGCATCGTCGTCGTCACTGTTCCCGAGGACAAAGTCGAGGCGCTGCGCACCGCGCTCGCGCCGCTGGCGGGCCTGCTCGATGTCAGCGTGCATACCGGCCGCGGCGCCCCGGACGCGACCACCGGGCAGTCGGTGCGCCTGGAGATCCTCGGCAACGACCGCCCCGGCATCGTCCGCGACGTCTCCGGCGTGCTGGCGGCCCATGACCTCAGCGTCGCCTCGCTCACCACAGGGACGCGGGACGCGCCGATGGCCGGCGGCGTGCTCTTCGAGGCAACGGTGCTCGCCCACGCGCCCATCGGGAGCGACCCGGCGGTCGTCCGCGCTGCGCTGGAGCAACTGGCCGGCGAGATGCAGGTCGACATCACCCTCGACCCAGCCTGATCCCGCTCCCGGCACGGGCGAGACTGAGGGTATGGCGCGCGTGCGGCCGGCCGCCGTCGCCGGTCACCTCTACCCTCGCGACGCCACCACATTGGCCGAGACGGTCGATCGGTTGCTCGCCACGGCTGCCGACCCGACGGCCCCGGTCGCGCCCGTGAAGGCACTCATCGCACCGCACGGCTCCTACGCTGACTCCGGCGCGATGGCTGCCCTCGCGTATGCCGCCCTGCTCCCCGCCCGCGACATCATCACCCGCGTCGTGCTGCTGGGCCCGACCCACCGCGTGGCGATCGATGGCCTTGCCGTGCCGGGCGCAGATTTGTTCGCAACTCCGCTCGGCCAGGTGCCGGTCGCGCGGCTGAGCGATGAGGTCCTCACCGCTCTGCCGCAGGTCCACATCAGTCCCGCTGCCCACGTCGCAGAGCATTCGCTAGAGGTGCAGCTGCCCTTCCTACAACGGGTGCTGGGCGAGTTCGAGCTCATCCCACTGGCGGTCGGTCGCGCCGCGCCGGCCGTGGTCGCCGAGGTGATGGACGCGCTCTGGGGCGGTCCAGAGACGGTGGTCGTGGTCAGTTCGAACCTTTCGCATTACCATCCGTATGCCGTGGCGCGCCGTCTCGACGAGGCGACGGCGCGCCACCTCCTCGCCCTGCAGCCCGACATCCGCCACGTCCAGGCGTGTGGTGCCGCACCCGTGAACGGCCTGCTCGTGTCGGCGCGAGCGCACCGACTCCGCCCGCGCCTGCTGGATCAGTGCAACTCCGGCGATGCAGCCGGTGGTCGGGAGCGGGTGGTCGGCTATGCGTCGTTGGCCTTCGACTCAATCGCATGAGTGCTCACACCGAGTCGATTCGATTGCGCCGAAGCAGCCTTCGGGGAGCGACTAGTGGCTGTGTCGCTCTCGCTCGGGGTCAGCGAGCCGAGCGATCGGATCCGAAATAGGCCGCGGCGGCCGAGACCGCAGAGACGACAGCCACAGCCGGCCACGCACCGATTTGCTTGGCCAGGGGGTGTGATGCGCCGAAGGCCAGCAGGTAGACCCCGCCGAGCAGACCGGCGGTCGTCGGCCCATGACGCATCAGCCACGTGCGGCCGGCGAGCAGTCCGGCGGCGCCAAGCACCAGGCCGCCCAGCGGGCGGATGCCGGTGGAACTGGCGACGACATAGCCTCCGGCCAAGCCGGCTGCGACGATTGGAGCGGTCGGCAGCCGGCCGGCTGAACTCTCGGTGGACATGCTCCGAGAGTACCGGCGGCGGCGACTGGAACAGCCGCGGGTGATCGGCAGCGGGGGGAGGGGTTTGCCGATCACCCCGGCGTCGTCAGTCGCCGCCGCCGGTGGTCGTAGCGCCCTGGGTGGCGACGACCTGATCCGCCCACGCCGACTTGGCGCCGGTGTGGCCGGTGATGGCGATCGACACGATCGCGGCACAGCTGACCAGGATCATGGCAGCCGCCCCGAGCATGCCCAGGGCCTTGCTCCGAGCCGGTTTGGTTGCCGGGAGCAAGAAGTAGACGACGCCGAGAACGACCACCATGAAGACCAAACAGAGGACTTTGGCGAGGTCGCCGGCCTCGGTGTGCTCGTGGAGCAATGCCATGGCTGCCGCGTCATTGCCTCCGGCGGCCTGCAATCGGTGTTCGAGTTGCTCGCCACTCTCACCGGCGACGAAGCCGCTCAGCCCGGTGGCAACGGCACCGAGGATCAGCGGCAGCCGAAGGCGGTCACGCCACGCGGGCCGCACGGCATACGCCAAGGCGAGCAGGGCAGCGATCGGCCCGAGCACCACGACAGCGTGGATCACGAGAATGTGGACCGGGAGGCCCATGATGGTGTCGAACATGCCAACCCTTCACCGTTAGCGAACACCCCGACGGTATGACGCGACCCCTGAGAGAGCGCTGAGAGGACCTATGCGGCTGCTGATCGTCGACGACGAGCGCGATCTCGCGACGGAACTCGCCGCCATCCTGCGTGGCGAGGGCTGGGTCGTCGATGTCGCCCATGACGGGCTGACCGGACTCGCGATGGCCGAGTACGGCGGCTACGACGTTGTGCTGCTCGACATCATGTTGCCCGGCCGCAATGGCTATGACGTGCTCAAACGTATCCGGGCCAGCGATCCGACGACGGCCGTCGTGATGTTCAGCGCCAAGGACGGCGAGTTCGATCAGAGCGACGCCTTCGAACTCGGGGCGGACGATTATGTCACCAAGCCCTTCAGCGTCGTGGTCCTCGCGGCGCGGCTGCACGCGGTTCTGCGCCGCTCGGGCGTGCCCCGACAGGTCACCCTCGCGTGCGGGACACTCACTCTGGACCCGATGACCAAGCGGGTTGCGCGAGGCGATCAGATGATCGAGTTGACACCACGCGAGTTCGCGCTGCTCCACACGCTCATCCGACAGCCGGAACGGGTGTTCAGCAAGTCCGATCTGCTTGACGCCGTGTGGGATTCGGACTATCCGGGGGCTGACAATGTCGTCGAGGTCTATGTCGGTTATCTGCGCAAGAAGGTCGACGTGCCCTTCGGCGTGCGGACGGTGGAGACCGTCCGAGGCATGGGCTATCGGCTGGTCGCCGACGCGCCGCCGGGCTAGTCGCTCGCGGCGAGCGGCAGGTCGACGACGAACCGGCACCAGCCGTCATCGGCGACGTTCGTATGGACGCGCCCTCCGTATCTCGCGACCGTGTCGGCGACAACGGCGAGGCCGAGGCCGGATCCGCCCCGGTCTCGATCGCGCGCCTCGTCGAGCCGGACGAACCGCTGAAAGACCATCTCGCGCAAGTGTTCCGGGACCGGTGCGCCGTCATTGTCGACGGTCAGAACGGCGCTTTCGCCGGTGTTCTCCACACGGACGCGCATCGCGGAGTCGGCGTGGCGAAGGGCGTTGTCCAGCAGATTGCGCACCACGCGGTCGAGCAACCCGGCGTCGCCGAGCACGCGCGCCGGCGCGAGTTCGAGGCTGACGGGCGTCTGCCCCGGTAGCGCCCGGACGGCGTTGAGAGTGACATCGTCAAGATCCACAGGCACCGACACCGACCGTGCTCCCGGGTCGTCGAGGCGGGCCAGGACGAAGAGGTCGTCGACGACGGCGGAGAGCCGGTCGATGGCCAGCCCCAATTTGGCCAGGGACTGCTCGCACTCGCTCTTGTCGTAGTGGGCAATAGCCAGGTGCTCCACGGTGACGCGGGCAGCAGCTAAGGGGCTGCGCAGTTCATGCCCGGCGTCGGCGACGAACGCCCGGCGCGCAGCGTCGGAAGTTCGCAGGCGATCCAGGAGGTCGTTGAGTGTCGTTGCGAGCCGAGTGAATTCGTCCTCACCGTCCGGAATCGCGACCGATCGCGAGGAGCCGATATCCGAGATCGATTGCACCTCCGCGCGCATGGCCTCAACCGGGCGCAGGGCAGCGTCGACGGCATACAGCACGCCGAGCCACACGCTCATCAACAGACCGATCCCGGTCAGGACGAAGCCCGCCACCAGAGCAGCGGTTGGGCCTTCCTCCAGGCTGGCGGGCGATGCGACAGCGACGGTGAGCATGGCGCCGTTGCGATCCGGCGCGCCCGTCACCGCCAGGGCAAAGTTGTCCGAATCGAAGTCGGGGATGCCGTCCAAGGTCGTCATCAACGTCTGGTGCTCGCGTCCTCTGGCCGTCGTCAGCGGGGCGAGTCCGGGCGGGGTTGCGGCCACCAATCGGCCGTCCGCGTCGAGGATCTGGATCACGCGTTCCGAGCCCGGTGGCAGCACGTGCTCCGCAACCACCGTCTTGGGATCGGTCGTCGTCAACTCCTCGGCGATCCAGCCCGCTGTGGCCGACGTCGTCGACTGGGCCTGCGTCCGCAGCACATGGCTGACGATGGTCGCCAGCACGGCGACGGCGATCAGCCCGATGGCGGCGAAGGCCGTGAGGACGACCACCACGACACGCCCGCGGATGCTCTGGCGCAAGCCCACGCCGGGAGCCTACGCGTAGCCTTTGCCTTCATGAGCCGAGCGCGTGCGTCGGGTCCGTCACCGCGCCGGCGCGATGTGCTCGGGACGACCGCATCACTGCTCACGCTGGGTGCCTGCACGGATGCGGGAGGGGAGCCACGGCATACGGCCTCTGGGGGGATTTCGACGCCGTCCTCCCGCGGGACGTCGCGCGGCCCGGCGACCCCGGCGCGCACGTGGGTCGCCGAGGAGAACAGTCGCCCCGGTGACCGCGAGTGGCACGTGAGCCCGCGGGTGATCGCTCCCACCGGGATGTTGAGCGCGTATGCCAGCCATGCCAGCGCCCGCGCCGGTGACGCGGTGGCGGTCTATGTCGACAGCCGGCTCGGTGACGTCGTTGTGAAGGCGCACCGACTCGGTCACTACGGCGGGCAGGGCGGGCGGACGGTATGGCGCAGTGGGAGCCTGCCCGGTAGGCCACAACGGCCGCCGGTTATCGACGCCGACCATCGGGCGCGGTATACGTGGGAGCCCACGACGGTTTTGGACACGACCGGCTGGCCGGCGGGGACCTACCTGCTGACCGTGACCTCTGGCGGTCAAAGCCACTATGTGCCGCTGACGATTCGGTCGGCCGACGTGACCGGCCGGCTGGTTGTCGTGAATGCGACAGCGACGTATCAGGCATACAACACGTTCGGCGGGTACTCGCTCTATTCTGACGGTGCGACAAGGCATTTCGAGAACCGTGCCCGGAAGGTGAGCTTCGATCGGCCCGGCGACACCAGCGGCGCGCGGACACTGCTGCTGTATGAGATCGGGCCGATCCAGGCCGCCGAGCGGCTGGGCTTGGACCTCGCCTACCTGACCTCCGGCGATCTCGATGCGGGGACGCCGGCGCTGGCCGGAGCGGCCGGAGTGGTCTCGCTGGGGCACGACGAGTACTGGAGCCGGGGGATGCGGGCGGCGGTGACGAGCGCGCGTGATACGGGGACGAATGTCGGCTTCCTCGGCGCGAATGCGATGTATTGGCGGGTGCGCTTCGAGGATGCCGGACGGACGGTCGTGTGCTTCAAGGACGGGAGTGCGGATCCGCTCGGCGACACGGCGGAAGCGACCGTGAAGTGGCGCGATGGGCCGGTGCCAGACCCGGAGAATGCGCTCGTCGGGATGCTTTACGAGGCGTTTCCGGTGCAAGGGCCTTTCGTGGTGCGAGATCCGGGGTTCTTCGGCTTCGCCGGTCTCGGCGCGCGGGCGGGCCTGTCGGTCCCGGGACTGTGCGGGACGGAAGTGGACCGCGCGTATCCCATCGCCGGGACGCCCCCGACCTTGCAGGTGGTCGGACATTCGCCGGTGACGGGAGAGGGCATCGGGACGACCTTCAGCGATATGACCTACTACTCGACGCCGAGCGGCGCGGGAGTGGTCGCGGTCGGGAGCATGCTGTGGTGCCCCGCCCTGCGGGGCCCGTATGCGCGATACGGCATCACCGCGGCCAGCACCGCGTTCGCGGCCGCGGTGACCGACAACCTGCTGCGTGAACTGGCGACGCCTCGGCTCGGTGAGCGACGGCCGGCCCGCCCCGACCTGGATGCGGTGGGCGCGTCGCCATCGACCCGCACCGGCAGCGGCGGACCCGTTGCGCCGGCCTGAGGTGGCCTGCCCCCCGGTGCCTAAA
>NZ_DAOQZV010000126.1:7733-9233 GCF_035343835.1 Nostocoides sp.
TCGCGTCAGCGCCAGAAGGGCGTGAGGGATAGGACGTTCTGCCACGCGGCCAGGACGTCGGCACGACCGGGGTGGGGGCCGAGGTGTTGCAGCGAAATCCCTTGCGCCGCAAGCATGTGCGCGGCGGTGGCATAGTCGTTGGCGGCGCCGAAGGCGTCCTGCATCGCGCCCATCGCCGCGGCATACTCGGCGGGCGGGGTGCCAGGGGAATCGGCATACAGGTCGGCGAAGAACTCGCAGCCGTAACGGAACTTCTTGCCCTCGATGCGCACATGGTGCAGATCGTGCGCCGGCATCGTCAGCAAGGTCTCGCCCGCGGCCACGACGCGCGCATAGCGGCGCTCGAGAGCGGCGTCGGTGACCTCTCGGGCTGGGGCGTCTCGCAGGCCGGCGGCACCGTCGAGCCAGTCGGGCGCGGCCAGCCAAGCCATCAGGTCGTTCTTGATCTCCAGCCACTGCGGGGAGCGAAGCAGGGGGGCGGCCACGGCATACGTCCGCCGGCGCCGGCCGCGCAGGGCGCGTTGCTCCCGGGCCGGCCACTCCTCAGCCACCGCGCGCGCCAGCAGGACGTCGGCATCACGCGCCGGGCCGAGGGGCAGGACGATCTCGCGCATCCGCACCTTGGTGTCCATCCCGGCCTCGTCGGTGCGCACGAGTGCCCGGAAGAGCGAGAAGGCCGCCCGAGCCCGGCGCCAAGACACGCGCGTCTGGTGGAGGTTGTCGGCGTGCCGGTCGCGCAGGAAGAGCGGTTCGTTCGCGGCCAGGTGCTCGAGGCACGACTCCAGACTGATCCGGAAAGCCTCGCCGGCACTCGCTTCGGGCGGGATCGCAACGAGCGTCGCCTTGACTGCCGGCGAGGCAGGCTTGGCCGCCGTCGCTGCGGACTCGGGGGCGCCGGCCGTCATGGGATCAGTTGACCGAGATGTGCACGTGGTCGAAGTGGTTCTGCGTGATGCTGCCGCGGTCCTCCATCAACCGCCAGCCCGAGCCCATCCAGATCCGCTGCTGCCAGATGATGTATTTGATGTTCAGGCGGCCCATGTTGGCGATGGCATAGGCGGCCACGGCGTTGCCCTGCGCGGCACTGGTGATCATCACATCAACCGCGTGGCCGGTGCCGTGGTCGCCCCAGTCACCCGCCCGGTAGCCGCCGATATTGGTGATTCCGAAGGTCGAGCGAATCGCGGAGTAGACCGCCGCTGCGGAGGGCGCGAGGCCCAGGGCGGCGCCAGCGGCGGCATACGAACTCGTGCTGCCACCGGAGGGGGTGCTCGCCGCGGGCGCCGAGCCAGTCGCTGCGGTTGCCGTCGACGCGCCGGTCGCGGGGCTGGCCACGACCTTCGGCTTCGGCTTGGCGACGGCCTTCAGGCCGAGCGTGCCGTATGCCGCGACGGTCGGGCCCTCGGCATCGGTGTCGGCCAGCGACACCACGGCGGTGCCCGCCGCGATCCGCTCCAGCACGGCGTCGGCGGCCGGGTTGCCGACCCGCTGCAGCAGACC
>NZ_DAOQZV010000127.1:0-9125 GCF_035343835.1 Nostocoides sp.
TTGTGACGCCGAGCGTCCCGGATGAGGTTGCCGATGCGGGCCAAATAGTCGTCAGTCACAAGCCACTATGGTACCTCACATATGAGATAGGGCAAGTATTCGAGACTACTAACGCTGAATGCTCTCGTGTCCGGGGTCGTTGACTCATCGTGGAAATGCCCGCGGGCGTCACTCTTCGTGGATGGAGTTGACGCTGCCGGATCGGAAACGTGTGTTGGCCTCTAAGGTGCGGGCCTTCACGATTCGGGGGGAAGTACTGAATCGAAGCACCAGACCCAGTCCGGTGAGGCCGCCGGCGCGGGTGTCGTAGGCTCGATGCATGGCCCTCTCCGAGCACGTCCGCGGAGCCCGGGCGATGCCCCCGCGATTCCACTGGTTTTGGCCCTTTATCAGGGAAGAGGAACTCCCCTGGGCGATCATGACCGCCAGGCCAGGGGAACAGATCGTGCTCCAGTCGATTGACCGCGAGGCCGCTCCCCGGGCTGGCAGGCACGGTCCGGTCACCGTCGTGCGCGACCTGCCCGATGTCCGGCGAAATGTCAGCCGCTCCGCTTGGCTACTCTCGCGCTCGGGCACCTATTTGCAGCGGGCAGTAGCGCGCCAGCGGCTTGCGCGAAGCAGCGACTTCGACCTATTGCACATTCATTACTTCAACCGGTTCACCGACTTTCTGGCACCCCTTACGCACCCCCTGGTGATAAGCGTGCACGACGTCCTACCCCATCAGGCGCGGTTAGGCCGCGGGGAGCAACTCTTGGCCAGGGCTCTCTATCGCCGGGCCGACGCGCTCGTCGTCCATCACGAGGCGCTCCGTGACCGCCTGGTCGAAGCTTTGGCTGTGCCGTCCGGCAAGATCCACGTGGTGCCCCATCAGGTCTTTGAGGCACCCCCGACTCCGGCGCCTCCGCGCGATCACCCGCCGATGGTGTTGCTCTTCGGTGCCCTGCGGCCCAACAAGGGCCTTGAGGTCTTACTCGATGCAGTGACGCTGATGGCGGGTGAGGAGTTGCGCGTGACGATTGCCGGCAGGGGTAGCCCGCACCTGGAGGCGATGGCCCGCGAGGCGGCCGAGGCCGACCCGCGGATTCACGTTGAGATCGGCTTCGCCGACTTGGAGCGCAAACACCAACTCTTCGCCGATGCCTCGCTCGTCGTCCTGCCCTACACCGCATTCGAGTCGCAAAGCGGGGTCCTACACGATGCGTATGCCCAGTCGCGTCCTGTTGTGGTGAGCGATGTCGGCGCGCTGGGAGAGACGGTTCGCCAAGATGGGACTGGCTTGGTTGTGACGCCGGGCGACTCGAACTCGTTGGCGGAGGCCATTCGCGAAGTGGTCCAACCGCGGGAGTGGGCGCTGTTCGCCGCGGCAGCCAACCGCGTACGCGCGGACCGCTCTCCGGAGCGTTGCGGAGAGCGCCTCCGTACTGTGTACGACAGCGTGCTGTGACCGAGGGCGCGTCGGCATCTCGTGCCGACGCGCCCCCGATATAGGGCAGAAGCCTAGGCCGGGACGGAGGCCGCGCCCGGGGGCAGGAGCCGCCGGCCGAGCACCTTCTCGCTGATGCCCTCGCGGTCGAGCAGCGGGCAGATGCCGCCGTTCCAGAACTGGAATCCGGCGCCGGTGATCATCGCCAGGTCGATGTCCATGGGTGCTTGGGCGACGCCGTCGGCGAGCATCATCCCGACTTCCTCGGCGATGGCCGAGAGCACCCGCACACGCACCTGCGGCACGGTCAACTCGACCGGGTGCTCCGGCACGACCTGCAGCGACGGGTCGAAGCCCGGCTTCTTGGCCGCGACGATCGCCTGCATCGAGGGCGAGACATAGAACCGGTCGCCGAAGGCGCGGTGCAGGGTCTCGACGTTGTGCAGCGCGATCGCCGGACCCACCAGGCTCAAGAGCACGTATGGCGGCATGGGTGCCAACCCCGCGACCGCCTGGTCCGCGATCGCCACCGGCGTGCCTTCGTCGACGATCTTGGAGTATTCGCCCATGAAACGGCCGAGCAGCCGGTTGACGATGAAGCTGGCCGAGTCCTTGACCCGGATCGTCGTCTTCTTCAGTGCCTTCCCGACGGCGAAAGCCGTTGCGAGAGCGGCATCGTCGGTCTTGTCGCCCGGAATGATCTCCAGCAGCGGCATCACCGCGACGGGGTTGAAGAAGTGGAATCCGACAACCCGCTCGGGGTGCTCCAGGTCGGCCGCCATCTCGGTGATCGAGAGCGAGGAGGTGTTGGTCGCCAGGATGCACTCGGCCGAGACCACGGCCTCGACTTCGGCGAACACCTGCTTCTTGACCGAGATCTCCTCAAAGACCGCCTCGATGACGAAATCGGCGTCGGCGAAGCCGTCCTTGCTCGTCGCCCCGGTGATCAGGCCGGTGAGCTTGTTGACGGCGTCCTGGGTCATGCGGCCCTTGGCGAGCCGATCTGCGAGCTGTCCGTGGACATAGGCGATGCCCTTGTCGACCCGCTCCTGGTCCAGGTCGGTCATCACGACCGGCACTTCGAGGCGCTGCGCGAACAGCAGGGCCAACTGGCTGGCCATCAGGCCGGCGCCGACGATGCCCACCTTGGTCACCGGCCGTGCCAGCGCCCGGTCGGGGGCGCCTGCCGGCCGCTTGGCCCGCCGCTGGACGAGGTCGAACGAATAGAGCCCGGCGCGCAACTCACCGCCCATGACCAGGTCGCCGAGCGCCTCGTCCTCGGCGGCGAAGGCGTCGGCGCGCCCGGCGGTGCGCGCGGCGCGGACCAGCTCCAAGGCGCGATAGGGCGCCGGCGACTTGCCGCCGGTCTTGACGTCGACGAGCGCCTTGGCCAGGTCCACCGCGGTGTTCCAGGTGGTCTCGTCTCGGTCGACCTCGGGCCGGTTCACCTCGACCGATCCCGAGAGCACGCCGGCCGCCCAGGTCACGGACTCCTCGAGGAAGTCGGCGGGCGCGAACATCGCATCGGCCATGCCGAGCTTGAAGGCCGCCGGCCCGCTGAGCATCTTGTTGGTGTTCATCGGGTTCTCGATGATCACCGTCAGCGCCTTCTGGACGCCGACGAGATTGGGCAGCAGGTAGCAGCCGCCCCAGCCGGGCACGAGCCCGAGGAAGGCCTCGGGCAGCGCGACGGCCGGCACACCGGCCGAGATGGTCCGGTAGTCGCACGCCAGCGCGATCTCGACGCCGCCGCCCATAGCGGCACCGTTGACGAAGGCGAAGGTCGGGACCGGCAGGTCCATGATCGCCGCGAAGACCGTATGACCGGCGCGGGCGATCTCCACGGCCTGCTCACGTTCGCGTGCGGCCGGGACCGCGGTCAGGTCGGCGCCCACGGCGAAGATGAAGGGTTTGCCAGTGATACCGACAGCCTGGATCTCGCCGGCCTCGGCCCGCGCCCGCAGGCCCGCGACGATCTCGGTCAGCCCCGCGATCGTCGCCGGGCCGAAGGTGTTGGGCTTGGTGTGGTCGAAGCCGTTGTCGAGGGTAATCAGCGCCATCGTGCCGGCGCGTGCGGGCAAGGTGAGATCCCGCACCAGCGCCTTGGTCACGACCTCGTCGGGGAACTGCGTGGCTGCCTTGGCGGCAAGCGTCTCGGTCATGGCTTAAGCCTCTTTCCCGTAGTCGGCGTGGTTGGGGTTCTCCCAGATGACGGCACCGCCCATGCCGAGGCCGATGCACATCGCGGTCAGGCCGTAGCGCACCTCGGGGTGGGCCTCGAAGTGGTTGGCGAGCTGCGTCATCAGCCGCACCCCGCTCGAGGCGAGAGGGTGTCCTGTCGCGATCGCGCCGCCATACGGGTTGACACGCGGGTCGTCGTCGGCGATGCCGAAGTGGTCGAGGAAGGCGAGGACCTGCACGGCGAAGGCCTCGTTGAGCTCGAAGAGCCCGATGTCCTCGATGGTCAGGCCGGCCTTGGCGAGGGCCTTCTCGGTCGCCGGGACCGGGCCGATGCCCATGACCTCAGGCTCGACGCCGACGAAGGCGAACTCGACCAGGCGCATCCGGACGGGCAGCCCCAGCTCCTTGGCGGTGTCCTCCGCGGCGAGCAGGCAGGCGGTCGCCCCGTCGTTGATGCCGGCCGCATTGCCGGCGGTCACCCGACCGTGCGCCCGGAAGGGCGTCTTGAGCGCACCAAGGTCGTCCACGGTGGTGCCGGGGCGCGGCGGCTCGTCGGTCATGGCGAGGCCGTAGCCCTTCTCGGCGCTGCGGGTCGCGACCGGCACGAGGTCCGGCTGGATCTTGCCGGCCTGGTAGGCCGCGGCGAGCTTGTCCTGCGAGGCGACCGCGAAGGCGTCCGACCGTTCCTTGGTCAGCTGCGGGTAGCGGTCGTGCAGGTTCTCGGCGGTCTTGCCCATCACCAGCGCCGACGGGTCGACGAGCTTCTCGGCGACGATCCGCGGGTTGGGGTCGACGCCCTCGCCCATGGGGTGGCGGCCCATGTGCTCCACGCCACCGGCGATGGCGATGTCGATGGCGCCGAAGGCGATCTGACCGGCCGTTGACGCGACCGCGGTCATCGCGCCGGCGCACATCCGGTCGATGCTGTAGCCCGGCACCGTCTTCGGCAGGCCGGATAGCAGGGCCGCGGTCCGGCCGAGCGTCAGGCCCTGATCGCCGATCTGTGTGGTGGCCGCGATCGCGACCTCCTCGACCTTCTCCGGTGGCAGCTCGGGGTGGCGCCGTAGCAACTCGCGGATGCACTTGATGACCAGATCGTCGGCCCGGGTCTCGGCATAGATCCCCTTGGGTCCGGATTTGCCGAAGGGCGTCCGGACGCCGTCGACGAAGACGACCTCACGCAGACTGCGCGGCATACCTGCCTCCTTGCACGGTGTGAATGTGAGTGCGGCGCCGATCAGGGGCGCCATCGCGTCCGAGCATAACTAAGCGGTCGCTTAGCTCCTCGTCACCTAGGAGGTGAGTCGCCTCACGCCTGCTCGGCGGTGAAGGCCGTATGCAGCATGGGCGCCACGATCTCGCGCTGCCAGGGCCGCACGCCATACGCCGCGAGCGCCGCGCTGAAGGCCTCGGTCTCCGGTGCGTCCGCCGGAGGCGACCAGACCACCCGCCGCAGGGGTTCGGGGGAGCAGACGTTCTCGACGGGAATGGTCCGCTCCTCGGCGAATGCTGTGAGCAGGTCGCGGGTCCGAGCCAGGCGGGCCGCGGCGAGGGGATCCTTGTCGGCCCAGGCGCGCGCCGGCGGCGGGCCCTCGTGGGGCAGATTGGTCGGCGGCAACTGTGAGTCGGGCAGGGCCTTGGCCCGGGCGATCGCGGCCAGCCAGTCGCGCTGGTAGCGCCCGATCGCCCGATTGCCGGTGGGCAGCGTGCCGGGGCTGGTGAGGGCGTGCTGGGCGATGAGCACCAGGACGGCGTCGGGGATCAGCCGCCCGGGCGCGATGTCGCGGGCCGAAGCGAGGCGTTCACGTTCGTACCAGAGCTCGCGGACATAGGCCACGCCCCGGCCGCCGCGCACCTTGTGCAGCCCGGAGGTGCGCCGCCAGGGATCGACGCGCACCGTCGGCGTCCAGTCCAAAAGAGCCGCGAACTCCTGCCGGGCCCACTCGGCCTTGCCGCTGCGGGCCAGGTCGACGCCCATCAGATTGCGGATCTCACCGAGCACCTCGACATCCAGCGCGGCATAGCGCAGCCAGGCCGTCGGCAAGGGACGTTGTGACCAGTCCGCCGCCGAGTGTTCCTTGGCCAGGACCAGGCCGAGGTAGTGCTCGACCACCGCAGCCAGGCCGACGCGCGGCAGGCCCAGCAGCCGCGCCGCGAGTTCGGTGTCGAAGAGTTGTCGCGGACGCAGCCCGACCTCGGCGAGGCAGGCGAGGTCCTGGGTGGCGGCGTGCAGGATCCACTCGGCCCCACCGATCGCGTCGTCGAGCGGGCTCAGATCCGGCACGGCGACCGGATCGACGAGCAGGGTCCCGGCGCCCTCCCGGCGCAGTTGGACCAGGTAGGCCTTCTGGCCGAAGCGGTAGCCCGACGCGCGCTCCGCGTCCATGGCAACCGGCCCGACGCCGCCGGCGAGATCGGCGGCCGCGGCCGCGAGGCTGCGCTCGGAGTCGATCAGATCCGGCAGCCCGTCGGCGGGCGTGTCCAGCGGGACGCCCGCAGGCACGATGTCGGTCATCGGCCGCCTACCGCCGTCGACCCGGGAGCGCCACCACGCCTTCGGGCAGCGGGGGCAGTCCGGCGATGGTGCACAGCACATCGCACCAGGCGAGGAGGTGGTCGCCGTGGTCGTCGCCCAGCGGCGTCCACGAGGCCCGGATTTCGATCTCGACACTCGGATCGCGATCGCCCATCGCCCCGAAACTCTCCGAAATCACCCGGGTCACGGTCCCGGCCTCGGCGACGAATCCCAGTCCGTAGCCAGCGAGTTGTTCGGTCAGCCAGGACCAGCCGACCTCGCCGAGCAAGGGGTCCGCGCCCATTTCCGGCTCGAGCTCGGCACGGGCGAAGGTCACCGCCCGCCAGGCGCCGCCCCACGGCTCGGGACAGGACGGGTCGTGCAGCAGCACGAAGCGGCCCGAAGCGAGGTCATCCTCATCGCCGCCAGGGATGACTTCGCCAGTGAGGGCAACGGCATACGGGGCGATGCGCGCGGGCGCGGGGACCTCGGTCAAGCGGATCTCGGGGCGCGTGGCGACGCGGCGCAAGGACTCGAGCGCCTGCGCAAATGAGTCCTGCGCGGACGGTGTCTTGGTGCGGGTGGCCACATGGGGAGCGTAGGCGCTGCGCGCGAGTTTCCCGCGGAACCGCCAAATCCGGGGAGTCGTGTCCATGGGTGCCGGGACAGGCTGCGGGTGCGGCTCGCTAGGGTGCCACGGTGTTCACCCTGCTCGCGCTCGCGTCCTCCCTGGTCTGGGGGACCTCGGATTTCGTCGCGGGTGTCAAGGCCAAGACCCGCCCGGCTGCGGCCGTGGTCGGGTGGTCTCAGGCCATCGGCCTGCTCGCGATGACGATTGCTGTATGCCTGCGCACTCCCCATTTCGCATCCGGCAGCTGGCCACTGTGGGCGGTCCTCGCCGGAGTTTCCGGGTCGGGAGCGCTGGTCTGCTTCTATGCGGCACTGAGCACCGGAACCATGGGAGTCGTGGCACCGATCGCATCGCTCGGGGTGGTCGTGCCGGTGATTCTCGGAGTTGCCTCGGGGGAGCAGCCGGCGCTGCTCGCCTGGGTGGGCATCATGGTCGCGATCTCCGGTGTGCTGCTCGCGTCCGGGCCGGAGCTCGAGGGCGCCGTGTCCCGGCGGCCGGTGGTGCTCGCGTCGGCGGCCGGAGCGGGCTTCGGCGTGGGGTTGTTTTCGATCCACGCCGGCAGTGCTGACTCCGTCGTCGACACCCTGTGGCTGATGCGGTTGACGTCGGTCTCGCTCTTCGGGCTGGCCGCCCTGGTGCTGCGGCGCGCTGGCGGCATGACGCGCGCCGACCTGCCGGTGCTCGTCTTCGTCGGCCTCGCCGACCTGGTGGCGAACGCGCTCTTCGGCCTGGCCGCGACGCGCGGGTATGTCAGCATCGCGGCCGTGCTCGGCTCGCTCTATCCCGTGGTCACCGCGGTCTTGGCGTATGCCGTGCTCCACGAGCGCTTGCGCCGGGTCCAACTTGCGGGGGTCGCGTTGACGATGGCCGGCGTGGCGCTCATCGCCGGCGCCTGACGGGGTGCGACCCCGTCGAGAGGCCGGTTCGACCCCGTCGAGAGGCCGGTTCGACACGGCCGACGGGTCAATTCACGATCCTTGCGCGGCTGGAGGGCGTCGGGTGGCTGACCAGCGACTGGGAAGACGTCGATGCGAGCGCCGCCGGCCGACCCCGACGCCGCTATTACCGCTTGACGGGTGAGGGCATCCATACGGCTCGGGCGGCGTTGGCCGCACGGCAGGCCGCCATCGACGCGCGACGTCGCGCGCCTGTCCAGGGCGCGGCACGGCCGGCCACGTCGATGACGTGACGGATCGGTCACGAAGCGCGCGCCCGCCGGAGGGTCGTGCGGCCCGGCGAGCGGGCCGCCATACGATCGCATCATGACCCTTGCGACCGGCCCGTCCTCGCCTGCCCTGATGCAGTCGCCGCTGGTGCGCGCGGCGCATCGCGAGAGCGTGCCGCACACGCCGGTGTGGTTCATGCGTCAGGCCGGACGGTCACTTCCGGAATACCGCACCGTCCGGGCCGGCATCCCGATGCTGGAGAGTTGTCGGCGTCCCGACCTGGTCGCCGAGATCACCCTGCAACCCGTGCGTCGACATGGGGTGGATGCGGCAATTTTCTTCTCCGACATCGTCGTTCCGGTCGCGGCCGTCGGCCTCGGTATCGACATCGTGCCGGGTGTCGGGCCGGTAGTCGCCGATCCGATTCGCACCTGGGGCGACCTGGCACGCCTGCCCGAACTGACCGCCGACGCGATTCCTGACATCCGGGATTCCGTGCTTTTGCTCGTCGCGGAGCTGGGTGCAACGCCGCTGATCGGGTTTGCGGGCGCGCCCTTCACGCTGGCGAGCTACCTGGTCGAGGGCGGCCCAAGTCGCAATCACCTGCGCACCAAGGCGCTCATGCATGGCGATCCGGATCTGTGGAATGCGTTGTGCGCCAGGCTTGCTCAGATCTCGGCAGCGTTCTTAAGGGTGCAGGTCGAGGCGGGCGCCTCGGTCGTGCAGCTCTTCGACTCGTGGGCCGGCGCGCTGTCGCGAGCGGACTATGAGAAGTTCGTCCAGCCACACTCGGCCGCCGTGTTGGCGAGCGTGGGCGAGCTCGGCGTGCCCCGGATCCACTTCGGCGTCGGGACCGGTGAGCTGCTGCCGTCGATGGCAGCGGCCGGTGCCGACGTGGTCGGCGTCGACTATCGCGTCGCCCTGCCCGACGCCATCGCTCGCCTCGGCAGGTCGTATGCCGTGCAAGGCAACCTCGACCCGGCGCTGCTCTTCGCGCCGTGGGAGGCACTCGAGCGCGAGACGCGTCGCATCCTCGCCGAAGGTGCGTCCGCGCCAGGGCACATCTTCAATCTGGGCCACGGCGTCCTGCCCGAGACCGACCCCGATGTGCTGACGCGACTGGTCGCGCTGGTCCACGAGGCCGGTATGCGCTGACGCCGGCGATCAGCGCTCCGCGCCTGGGCGCGGCGCCGGAGTGGGTGCGTG
>NZ_DAOQZV010000128.1:0-9104 GCF_035343835.1 Nostocoides sp.
CAGGCGCGCGTCGAGCGCGGCTTCGGCGCGCCGGCCAGCCCCAGGACCCCGTCCGGCGGCACGACCACACTCGATCCCCCGGGCGAGGGCCAACCGGCTGCCACCGCCGAGCCCGGGACGAGACCCGGCATGCACGCCCAGACGACCGCAATCGACGAATCGGAGAAGACCACGTGAGCCCGCTCAGCCCCTCGGCCGCCCACTCGGCGCGCCGGCCGGCATCGGTTGCCTTTGTCGGGGCGGGTCCGGGCGACCCCAGTCTGCTCACGCTCGCGGCCGTGGCCGCGCTGGAGAGCGCCGACGTCGTCGTCACCGACCAGCTGACCAAGGCCTCCCTCGTCGCGGCCCATGCCCGTCCCGATGTCGAAGTCGTCGACGCCTCGCACGGCACGCATGGGCAGCCGCTGACGCACGCCTCGCGCGCCAAGATCGTGGTCCAGGCGGCCAAGGCCCACCCCGGTGGCCGCGTCGTGCGCCTGATGGACGGCGACCCGACGACCTTCAACGGCCTCGCCGAGGAGGCCCTCGCCTGTCGCAAGGCGGGGATCACCGTCGACATCGTGCCTGGAGTCACCGCGGTGACCGCGGTCCCCGCGTATGCCGGCATCCCCTTGACCTCCCCGGGCGCCTCCGCGGTTCATGTGATCGCGGCCGGCGACAGCGGGGCCGACTACGCGCGCTCGGTCGATCCGAGAACCACGGTCGTCCTGCTCGGCAACGCCGCAGCCCTGGCCGGCGCCCTCGTGGCACTCGCGGACGCGGGGCGCGACCCGGCGACGCCGGTCGCGCTGACCGAGCAGGGCACGACGACCCGGCAGTGCACGCATACGACCGATCTCGCGCACGCGGCGACGGTGGTCGCCACGCTCGGGCACCCTTCGCTGGCGGTCGTCGGCCCGACCGTCGCGCTGCGCGAGCAGTTGTCGTGGTTCGAGTCGAAGGCGCTCTACGGGTGGCGCGTGCTCATCCCGCGCACCCAGGACCAGGCCGGGTCGGCCGTGGCCCTGCTCGCCGCCCACGGCGCCGGCGCCGATGTGGTGCCGACCATCAGCGTCGAGCCCCCGCGCACGCCGCATCAGATGGACCGCGCGATCAAGGGCCTGGTCACCGGTCGTTACGAATGGGTCGGCTTCACCTCGGTCAACGCGGTCAAGGCGGTGCGTGAGCGCTTCGAGGACTTTGGTCTCGACGCGCGGGCCTTCGCCGGGCTGAAGGTCGCGGCCGTCGGTGGCGTCACCGCGGAAGCCCTGCGGGCCTGGGGGATCAACCCGGACCTGGTGCCAACCGGCGAGAAGTCCGCGCGCGGGCTGCTGTCCGACTGGCCCGAGTACGACGCCGATCTCGATCCGATCAACCGGGTCTTCCTGCCGCGGGCCGATATCGCGACCGACACGCTCGCTGCCGGTCTGCAGGAGATGGGGTGGGAGGTCGAGGACGCGACGGCCTATCGCACCGTTCGCGCCGCGCCGCCGGCGCCCGAGGTGCGGGAGGCGATCAAGTCCGGCGACTTCGACGCGGTCGTGTTCACCTCATCCTCGACGGTGCGCAATCTGGTGGGCATCGCCGGCAAGCCGCACCCGTCGACGGTCATCGCCTGCATCGGGCCGGCGACCGCCAAGACCGCCGAGGAGCACGGTCTGCGCGTCGACGTCCTCGCCCCCGAGGCCTCGGTGGCGAGTCTGATCGAGGCGCTTGCGGAGTACGGCCGGGCGCTCGCGCGGCAGGCCCACGAGGCCGGAGTGCCCGTGCTGCGGCCGAGCGCGCGACGCAAGGTCGCCAGCCGGCGCAAGGCCCGCTGATGGGCTATCCGGCCATCCGCCCCCGGCGGCTGCGGGCGACCCCGGCACTGCGGCGACTGGTTGCCGAGACGCGCGTGCACCCGGCTGATCTAGTGCTGCCGGCCTTCGTCCGGGAGGGCATCGACGCGCCGGTGCCGATCGGCGCGATGCCGGGGGTGGCGCAGCATACGGTCGCGTCGCTCGTCGAGCTCGCGCACCAGTGTGTGGCCGCGGGCATCGGCGGGATCATGCTCTTCGGCGTGCCGCTGGCCAAGGACGGACGTGGCAGCGGGGCCGACGATCCCGACGGCATCCTCAACGTCGCGACCCGCGCCGTCGCGGACGCGGTCGGCGGCGAACTGGTCGTCATGACCGACCTGTGCCTGGATGAGTTCACCGATCACGGGCACTGTGGCGTCCTCGATGCGCGGGGGCGCGTCGACAATGACGCCACCCTGGAGCGGTATGCCGCGATGGCACTGGCGCAGGCGCGCGCCGGCTCCGAGGTGCTCGGGCTCTCGGGAATGATGGACGGCCAGGTCGGCCACGTGCGGGCGGCCCTGGACGCGGCCGGGCATACGGACACGGTGCTGCTTGCCTATGCCGCGAAATACACCTCCGGGCTCTACGGACCCTTCCGCGAGGCGGTCGCGAGCTCGCTGGTCGGTGACCGGGCGGCCTACCAGCAGGATCCGGGGAACGCGCGCGAGGCGATCCGCGAGGTCGAACTCGACGTGGCCGAAGGTGCCGACATGGTGATGGTCAAGCCGGCCGGCCCACACCTGGACATCATCCGCGCGGTGGCGCAGATGTCCACCGTGCCGGTAGCGGCCTATCAGATCTCGGGAGAGTACAGCTCGATCGTCGCCGCCGCCGACCGCGGCTGGATCGACCGGGACCGGGCCGTCGATGAGTCGCTGATCCACCTCAAGCGGGCCGGTGCCGACATCCTGCTGACCTACTTCGCCCTGGAGTGGGCCGCCCGGAACACCTAGACGGGGGGAGCCGCCAGCCGTCAGGCCTGCTTGAGCAACTGGACGTCCAGGACGACCTTGATCTTCTCGCTCACGAGCACGCCGCCGCCCTCGATGGCCGCGTTCCAGGTCAGGCCCCAGTCCTTGCGGTTGATCTCGGTCTCGGCCTCGAAGCCGGCCTTGGTGTTGCCCCACGGGTCAGCCTGCACGCCGTTGAAGTCGACCTCGAAGGTCACCGGCTTGGTGACGTCCTTGATGGTCAGCTCGCCGGTCAGTTCCTCGCCGTCGAACGAGGTGGAGACGAAGCGCATGGTCGGGTAGTTCTCGACGTCGAAGAAGTCGGCGCTGCGCAGGTGCGCGTCGCGGTCGGCGCTGCGGGTGTCGACCGAGGCCATGCCGACGGTGACGTCGACCGTGGACGCCGTGACGTCCTCGGCCACCGTGACGGTGCCGCTGACCTCGGGGAAGCTGCCGCGGACCTTGGTGACCATCAGGTGGCGGGCGACGAAGCCGACTTCGGTGTGGCTGGCGTCGACGGCCCAGGTGCCGGCGGGGAGATTCTTGATGCTGCTCATGCTGCTCCTTGGGAGTCTCGGTGTGGCGGTTCCGACCGATTGCCGGCCCTCCGAACATGATCAATATTTCAACTATTAAGGCTTCTGTCAAATCGGGGGAGGATTCGGGGCAGAATAGGGGCCGATGAGCACCGAGACCCGTTGGTTGACGCCCCAGGAGCAGCGCGCCTGGCGCGCCTATCTGCGCGCCACCCGCCTGGTCGAGGTCGCGCTCGATCGCGATCTGGCCGTCCACGGCACGCAACTCTCGGAGTACGAAGTCATCTCCATGCTCTCCGAGGCACCCGGGGGCCGCCTACGGATGTCGAACCTCGCCGACATGGTCGTCCAGTCCCGGTCGCGGATCACGCATACGGCCGCGCGGCTGGAAAAGCGGGGCCTGGTGCGCCGCGAGGCCTGCGTCGACGACCGCCGGGGTGTCGAAGTCGTCCTGACCGACGACGGCCGGGCGGCCATCGAGGAGATGGCCCGCCGCCACGTCGACTCCGTGCGAGCCAATCTGATCGACATCCTCAGCCCCGAGGAGTTCATCGCCCTCGGCGACAGCCTCCGAAAGGTGCGGGACGCCCTCGCCATGGCGGGTCAGGCCGGCGACGCCGACTGACCGCCGACCGCGTTGTCGGCGGCCCCTGAGAGACTGCCCGTATGCCGCCTTCTTACCCCGCCGACGCGCCCGCCTCCGAGGCGCTCTTCGCCCGCGCCAAGGCGGTGGTGCCCGGCGGGGTCAACAGCCCGGTCCGCGCCTTCCGCAGCGTCGGGGGCACACCGCGCTTCATCACCAGCGCTCGCGGGGCCTATCTGATCGATGCCGATGGCCGGGAGTATGTCGACCTGATCGGCTCCTGGGGGCCGATGATTCTCGGGCACACCCACCCCGAGGTGCTCGCCGCCGTCACGGATGCGGCGTCGCGCGGCTTCTCCTATGGCACGCCGAGCGAGAACGAGGTCGCGCTCGCCGAGGAGATCGTCGCGCGGGTCGAGCCGGTGGAGCACGTCCGTCTGGTCTCCTCCGGCACCGAGGCCACGATGAGCGCCCTGCGGCTGGCCCGCGGTCTGACCGGCCGTTCGCGCGTGGTGAAGTTCGCCGGCTGCTATCACGGCCACGTCGACGCCCTGCTCGCGGCCGCTGGCTCGGGGGTGGCGACTTTCGGTCTGCCCGACTCCGCCGGGGTTCCCTCGAGTGCGGCGGCCGAGACGATCGTGCTGCCCTACAACGACATCGCCGCCCTGAAGGCGGTCTTTGCCGCCGACGGCGAGCACATCGCCGCGGTCATCACCGAGGCCGCCCCGGGCAATATGGGCGTCGTCCCGCCCGCACCCGGCTTCACCGAGGCGCTGCGCCGCGTCACCCGCGATCACGGCGCGCTGCTGATCAGTGACGAGGTGATGACCGGCTTCCGATGCTCGCGCTCCGGGTGGTATGGCCTCGAGGGCCCCTATGCCGCGGGCGCCCCCGACCTATTCACCTTCGGCAAGGTGATGGGCGGCGGCTTCCCGGCCGCAGCCTTCGGCGGTCCCGCCGCCTTGATGGCCGCGCTGGCACCCGACGGCCCGGTCTATCAGGCAGGCACCCTCTCGGGGAACCCGGTCGCCACGGCGGCCGGCCTCGCGACGCTGCAGCGCTGCACGCCGGAGGTCTACGCCCACCTCGACGCCGTCGCGCACACCGTCGCCGACGCGGCGGCCGCGGCGTTGAGCGCGGCGGGCGTGCCGCATACCGTGCAGTGGGCGGGCAGCATGTTCAGCATCTTCTTCTGCGAGGGCCTGGTGCGCGATTACGACGACGCGAAGCGCACGTCCGCCCCGGCCTACGCCGCCTTCTTCCATGCCATGCTCGCCCAGGGCGTCCACCTGCCCCCGAGCGCGTATGAAGTGTGGTTCGTCAGCGCCGCCCACGACGCCGCGGCCGTGGACCGGATCCTCGCCGCCCTGCCCGCGGCCGCGTCCGCGGCCTCAGACGCGTTTGCGACAATCGCGCCATGACGCGCACGCTGGTCCATCTCGTTCGCCACGGCGAGGTGTTCAACCCGGAGAAGGTGCTCTATGGCCGCCTCGACGGCTACCACCTCTCCGAGCGCGGTCAGGCGATGGCCCGCGTCCTCGGCGACTACTTCGCCGACAACGATCTGAGCGTCGTCACCGCGTCCTCGCTGATCAGGGCCCGCGAGACGGCGGCCCCGATCGCCGAGCCCCACGGCCTGCCCATCGGCACCGATGACCGCGTCATCGAGGCGGCGAACACCTTCGAGGGACAGGTTGTCAGCCTCGGCAATTTCCTGCGCCCGAAGCACCTGGCCCGGATGTACGACGTCCGCACTCCCTCCTGGGGCGAGCCGTATGCCGAGATCGCGGCCCGCATGCAGGCCGCCATGGCCGATGTACGCGCCGCGGCCGAGGGGCACGAGGCCGTCATCGTCTCCCACCAGCTGCCGATCTGGATGGCCCGCTGCGCTGCCGAGGGCCGGCGGCTGTGGCACCACCCGCGCAGCCGCGAGTGCTCGCTCGCCTCGGTGACCACCTTCGCCTTCGATGACGCCGACCTGGCCGAGATCTCGTATGCCGAGCCCGCCAAGCACCTGACCTCCGATTCCAGCGCGAGCGTCGGCGCATGACGGCGGCCGGGGGGAGTGGGGTCGCCCGATGGTCCGGACGACGGCGGGGGGCGGTGCTCGCCGTTTCCCTCGTGCTGGCTCCCGGAGTCCTTGCGGCTTGCAGCAGTGACCCCAATTCCATTGGGGCACAAGCCAAACAGGGCGATCAGAAGAACTACATCTCCGGCGACGGCGCCGTCGAGCTCATCCCGCCCGACAAGCGCAGCGAGCCCGTTGTGCTCGACGGGACCACTCTCGACGGCGGCGCCTTCGCCAGTGCCGACAACCGCGGCAAGCTGCTGGTGATCAATGTCTGGGCATCGTGGTGCCCGCCCTGCCAGGCGGAGGCGCCCGACTTAGTCGCCGTCGCAAACGACCCGGCCATCGCGGCGAAGGCCGGGTTCGTCGGTGTGAACATCCGTGACTCCTCGCCGCAGACTGCCGCCGCCACGGCCAAGGCGTGGGGCTTGACCTATCCCTCGATTTCCGACCCCGGCGGGTTGAGTGCCCTCGCGCTGCAGGGCAAGGCGACGGCCCTGCCCTCGACGGTCGTGCTCGATGCCCAGGGCCGGATCGCCGCGCGCGTGCTCGGCTCGGTCTCGAAGTCCACCCTGACCGGCATGATCGAGGACGTCGCGGCGGGCGGCGCTGCCTCGTGACGCAGCTCGCCGGCGGGGCCGCGGACACCGTCGCCACGGGCGCGCTGCCCCTGGCGCTGCTCGTCGCGCTGCTCGCCGGACTGGTCTCCTTCGCCTCCCCCTGCGTGTTGCCGCTGGTCCCGGGCTTCCTCGGCTATGTGACCGGGGCCGCGCCGGACTCGCGCGTGCGACGGGCCGCGCAGAGCCGGGTCGTGCTCGGCACGCTGCTGTTCGTCCTGGGCTTCTCGGTGGTCTTCGTCCTCGAGGCGATGTTCGTCACGACCCTGGGCCGGGTCTTCCTCGAGCACCGTGTCCTGTTGATGCGCATCGGCGGGGTCGCGGTCATCGCCATGGCCTTGGTCTTCCTCGGGGCCGGCAGCCAGCGCACCGTCGCTCCCCGGTGGCGACCGCGAATGGGTCTGGCCGGTGCGCCTGCGCTCGGCGCCGTCTTCGGGGTCGGGTGGACGCCCTGCTCCGGCCCGACGCTCGGCGCGGTGATCGCGCTCGCCACCGCAACCGATCCCAGCCTGCCGCGGGCCGTCGCCTTGGCGGGGGCCTATTGCCTCGGGCTGGGGCTGCCCTTCCTCGCGATCGCGACCGCCTGGGATCGTGCGGCACGCTTCAACGCCTTTCTGCGCCGCCACTCGCTGCTCATCCACCGCCTCGGTGGCGCGCTGTTGCTCGTGGTCGGGGTACTCCTGCTGACCGGGTGGTGGGATGGGCTGACGACGTGGCTGCGCATCCATACGGTCCTCGGATTCGAGGTGATCCTGTGACGACGGTGCGCGACCGGACGCAGGCGGCCCCCACGCTGCCCCGGCTCGGGCCGCTGGGCTGGGCGCGGTGGGCCTGGCGGCAACTGACGAGCATGCGGACGGCACTCTTCCTGCTGCTGCTGGTGGCGATCGCTGCGCTGCCCGGGTCGATCTGGCCGCAACGCTCGATCAACCCGACCCGGACGGCCGACTACATCGACGCCCATCCCAAGCTCGGTCCGCTGCTCGACCGGCTCGGGTTCTTCGAGGTCTATGCCTCGCCGTGGTTCTCGGCGATCTATTTGTTGCTCCTGATCAGCCTGGTCGGCTGCATCGTGCCGCGGACCAGGATCCACCTGACGCAGGTGCGGGCCCGCCCGCCGCGGGTGCCCGCGAACCTGGGGCGGTTGCCCGCGCATGCCCGCGTCGAGGTGGACGCGGAGCCGGCGGCGGCCGTGGCGAGTCTGCGGGCGGCATACGGGCGCCGGTATCGCCTCGATGTGCGTGGCGAGACCATCGCCGCGGAGACGGGCTACCTGAAGGAGAGCGGCAATCTCCTCTTCCACATCGCCGTCGTCGGGGTAATCGTGGGGGTCGCTGCCGGCCACATCTGGGGCTGGAAGGGCGATGTGATCGTGCCGGTGGGCAACAGCTTCGCCGACACGATGGTCTCCTATGACACGCTCAGCCCCGGCCCACGGGCCGATCCCACCCAGTTGCCGCCGTTTTCCTTCACCCTCGACAAACTCGACGTCAGCTTCGAGGACCAGGTCACCGGCGCGGGGCAGTTCGGGCAGCCGCGCGACTTCACGGCCTATCTGACGACGACCGCCGAGCCGGGGGCGACGCCGGTCAAGCAGGTGCTCAAGGTCAACCACCCGGTGGAGATGGACGGCGCCACCATCTTCTTGCTCGGTAACGGCTATGCACCGATCGTCACCGTCAAGGACGCCCACGGCGCAATCGTGTATTCCGGGCCGACGGTGTTTCTGGCCCGCGACAACAACTACACCTCCTCCGGCGCGATCAAGGTGCCGGCGGCCACACCCAAGGAACTGGGATTCTTCGGCAACTTCCTGCCGACCGGGGTGATCACCGAGCACACCGGCCCGATCTCGGTCTTCCCCGATGTGCGCGACCCCAAGCTGGCCCTGGGCCTGTATGAGGGCGTGCTCAACCCCAGCGGTCAGGCGTCGTCGGTCTACACGCTCAACACCAAGGAGATGACCCAGGTCAAGAGCGCCGACGGCAAAGACGTGCTGCGGCTGTGGCTCTCCCCGGGCGAGACGGTGACCTTGCCGGGGGATCGCGGCTCGATCACCTTCGACGGCGTGACTCGGTGGGCCGGCCTGTCGATTCGGCACGACCCCGCCCGCAATCTGACCCTGGGCTCGGCCCTGCTGGCGCTCGGTGGGCTGATCGCGACCTTGCTGGTGCGCCGGCGGCGGGTCTTCGCGCGGGTCACCCCGCGCCCTCATGGCGGCTCGGTCGTCGAGATCGGTGCGCTGGCCAAGGCCGATGACGACGGGTTGCAGGATGTCGTTGACCGACTGGCGGCGGCCGTGACCGGCGCCGGTCGGCCGCCTCGGTAGGAGTCGTTGCGCCCCGGCCGTGGGTTGTCGGGGGTGCGTGAGAGGATCGGGCCAATGGACGCGAACACCCTGGCGGAGTATTCCGTCATCAGCCTCTACTCGGCGATGGCGGTGCTCACGCTGTCGATGCTCGGCTTCGTCCTCTACCTCGCGCGCGCCGCGACGGCGCGCGACGACGCGCGCTCGGGCGCGGGCGTGCGG
>NZ_DAOQZV010000129.1:0-9098 GCF_035343835.1 Nostocoides sp.
GCCCGCCCCGGCGACCTGGTCACCGTCGCCGTCACCTATGGCGCCCCGCACCACCTGATCGCGGATGCCGCGCTCGCCGGCGGGCCGTATGCCGTGCGCCGCACCCCCGGCGGCGACGCCTGGGCCGCCCTCAACGCCGGCGAACGCCGTGGAGCCCCGAGCGTCAAGCCACCGGTGTCACTCGGTATGCCGTCGCTCGGGGCCCCGTCCCGCGTCACCCAGCAGGGGTGCTCGGTTTAACCCTCGTCTCAAGCGAAGCGCGGGTCCTCGCCGGTCGGATTGCCCTCGTCGTCCAGCCCTCGGTTGTTGTCCGCGGAGGCAACGTCGTCACGGGTGTCGTCCCATTCCGGCGTCGGCCGGTCCAGGTCGTCCATGGCGCCACTGTCCCGGTCGGTGAGGTCGTCGACCCGGTCACGCACCGCGTCGCCTGCATCGTCTGCCTTCTCCTTGGTGGCATCCCACGCGTCGTCAGCGGCGTCACCGGCATCCCGGGCAGCGTCGCCGACGGCATCCTTCGCGTCGCCGAAGGCGTCCTTGCCGTCGTCCGCGAGGTCGTCGGCTTTGTCTTTCATGTCATCCAGCATGCCCATCGGATCACTCCTCGGTGTCGGTCCTGGGCGCCATTGCCCAGGTCACGAGTAGACCAACCACATGCTGCCGGTGGGGGATTGGCGCCCGGTCAACTGCTCCGGGTCACGAAAATTGTCGTGGGCGCCGCGGACTGATTCAGTCCGCGACGCCCACGCAAGGGTCTGGAGGTCTACTCGCCGATCATGTCGTCGGCCTTCTGGCCGGCGGCGTCGATCTGGTCGCCGTACTTGCCACCCGTCGCACCGTCCGCAGCCTCACTGGCCTTCGCGATGCCCTGGTCGCTCAGTTCTTCGACCTTGTCCTCATGACCATGAACGAGGTCTTCGACCTTGCCCTTGATGTCATCAAACATGCCCATAAGCGTCCTCCTTGTCTCGGGGAGCAGCGCCGGTTGACGCTTCGGTAACGAACACTACTCCGCAGCCTGAAAATGTGCTGGGGCCCGACTGTGGCGCGGCTGCGAATGTCCGGGACGGCCGCCGGCATACGAGAGAATGTCGCGTATGCCCGTTCGTCCCATCGTGATCACCGGCGAACCGGTGCTCCACAAACGCGCCCTCCTGGTCACCGATTTCGGCGCCGATCTGCAGACCCTGATCGACGACATGTTCGAGACCCAAACGGCATCCCATGGTGTCGGTCTCGCCGCGCCGCAGATCGGCGTGAGCCTGCGCATCTTCACCTGGCACCTGGACAACGAGGACGGTGTGCCACCGCTCGGTGTCATCGTCAACCCGTATGTCCGTGCCACCCGTCCCGCGGACGGCAAGCCCGATCCCGACAACGAGTCCGAGGGGTGCTTGTCGGTGCCGGGTCTGCATTACGCGCTGCGCCGGGGCGAGCGCGCCGAGGTGACCGGATTCGACCGGGAGGGAAACGAGATCGCTTTCACGGCGACCGGGTGGTTCGCGCGGTGCATGCAGCACGAGTACGACCACCTCAACGGCTTCCTCTATGTCGACCGGCTCGATGACAAGCTGCAGAAGAAGGCCCGCAAGACCATCCGCGAAAAGGGTTGGGGCGCACCGGGACAGACCTGGATGCCCGGTGTGGACGAGGATCCGTTTGGCCACTGAGCCCACGCCGATCGTCGCGGTGGTGGGGGCGACAGCGACCGGCAAATCAGCCCTGGCTCTCGAGCTCGCCGAGCGGCTGGGCGGCGAGATCGTCAACGCAGACGCGATGCAGCTGTATCGCGGCATGGACATCGGGACGGCCAAACTGCCGGTGGGGGAGCGCCGCGGCATACGGCACTATCAGCTGGACGTGCTGGACGTGCGCGATGAGGCGAGTGTCGCGGTCTACCAACGGGATTCGCGGGTAGATCTGGACGCGATCGCGGCGCGGAGGCTCGTGCCGGTGCTCGTGGGCGGATCGGGGCTCTATGTGCGGGCCGCGCTCGATGCGCTGGATATCCCGCCGACCGCCCCGGCCGTGCGCGCCCGTTGGGAGGCGTATGCCGCGGAGCACGGAGTTGCGGCCGCTCACCGGCGCTTGTCGAAGGTGGATCCGGTTGCCGCGCAGCACATTCTGCCGACGAACGCACGGCGGGTCGTCCGGGCGCTCGAGGTCAACGAACTCACGGGTGCGCCCTTCATCGCCGCGCTGCCCGAGCGGGTGTATCGCCGCGCCACGATGGTGATCGGGCTCCGGCTCGACCGCACGGTGCTCGATGAGCGGATCGGCCGGCGCACCGAGCAGATGTGGGCCGACGGGCTGGTCGACGAGGTGGCCGGCTTGGTGGGCGAGGGTTTGCGCGCGGGCCGCACGGCGCGGAAAGCAATCGGCTACAGCCAGGCCCTGGCTCAACTCGACGGCGAGCTGACCGCGGCAGAGGCGATTGCCGCGACCACTATGGCGACGCGGCGCTTCGTGCGCCGCCAGGAAAGTTGGTTCCGCCCCGATGCCCGGATCACCTGGCTCGATGCGAGCACCCCCGACCTGCTCGACCAGGCACTGGCCGTCGTCGCGGCCGCAAACTAGCCCCGGCTCTTCCGCCTCGGCGTTTCCGGGACCAGCGGTGCCAGCGCGCCACCTCGCCGGCTCCCCGAGGCGTCTAGGTCGCGTTCGTGGGTAAGGGACAATGGACGTATGCCTGCGAGCGTGCGGTTCACCAAGGGTCACGGCACCCGCAACGATTTCGTCCTGCTCGATGACCGAGAGGGCACCTTCGCCCTGACCGCCCAACTAGCCGCCAAGCTCGCCGACCGGCGCTCGGGCATCGGCGGCGACGGTGTCATCCGGGTGGCACCGACCCGGCTCGCGACCGACCCCGACGTGCGCGCCCAGGCCGATCGGGCCGAATGGTTCATGGACTACCGCAATGCCGACGGCAGCATCGCCGAGATGTGTGGCAACGGCGTGCGCGTCTTCGCCGCGTATCTGCGCCGCGAGGGCCTCGCCCCCGAGAGCGGCTTCGGCGTCGCGACCCGTTCGGGCGTCAAGCAGATCACCTTCGACGGCGAGACCGTCGTCGTCGACATGGGAGCCTGGCGGCTGACCGACCCCGAGCATGCAGCCGACGGTATGGACTCTCTTGTCCACCTCGAGGGCCACGAGCCCTTCTCCGCTCTGCGCCTTGACCTGGGCAACCCCCACACCGTTGCTGCCGTGCCGCCCACGGTGCAGCTCGACGCGCTCAACCTGACCGAGGCGCCCGACGTCAAACCCCCTGCGCCGCAAGGCACCAACGTCGAATTCGTCCAACCGCTCGCCCGTGGCCATGTGCGCATGCGGGTGCACGAGCGCGGCGTCGGCGAGACCGAATCCTGTGGCACGGGCGTCTGCGCGGCCGCGATCGCCACCCACCTGTGGGCCGGCGGCGACGATCAGGACGGCACCTGGCTGGTCGACGTGCCCGGCGGCCGCCTGCGCGTGCGCCTCCTTCCGGACAACCACGTCGAACTCGCCGGCCCCGCGGTCCTCGTCGCCGACGGCACCATCACTCTCGAGGGCTGATCCGCAGGACGCGAAAGCCCTTCTCGGTGGCGTAGCGATCCACGGCATACGCCGGGAAGGTCTCGGCGAGCCAGCGCTGCAGCGAGTCCGCTCCCAGTTGCTTCGCCACCACCAGGTATGCCGTGCCCCCCTCGCGCAACCGCGGCAGCCAGGTGCGCAGCAGGTCGTGCAATGCGGCCTTGCCGATGCGGATGGGTGGGTTGGACCAGATCAGGTCGAAGCGTACTTCGTCGGGCACCGACGAGGCCGTCCCCGCGCGCACGCCGGAGAGGCCGAGCCCAAGAGCGTTGCGCCGCAACAGATCCAGTGCGCGCTCGTTGACGTCCACGGCCCATACCTGCGCCTCCGGGGCGAGCAGGGCCAGCGTCAACGCCAGCGGCCCCCAGCCGCAGCCCAGGTCCAGGAACTCCCCGGCCGCCGGCGGTTTCGGCACCTCACGCAACAGCACCGCAGTCCCGCGGTCGATGCCGTCGGGGCTGAAGATCCCTGACGCCACTGTCACCTCGCGCTCGGCGCCCGCCAACTCGACGGTGATCCGCCGCTGCTTCTCCGCGGTCGCCGGCTCGGCCGAAAAGTAGTGCTCTGTCATCACTGCTCGACGTCGTCGTCGACCCAGTTCAGGGTCCGCTCGACGGCCTTCGCCCACCCGCGCAGCAGCCGATCGCGATCAGCAGTCGCCATCCGCGGCGACCACCGCTTCGACTCCTGCCAGTTCGCCAGGATGTCACCGGTACTCGACCAGTAGCCCACCGCCAGCCCAGCCGCGTAGGCCGCGCCCAGCGCCGTCGTCTCGGCCACCACCGGCCGGATCACCTCGACACCGAGCAGGTCGGCCTGGAACTGCATGAGCGTGTCATTGGCCGTCATGCCGCCATCGACCTTCAGCTCGGTCAAGTCGACGCCGGAGTCGGCGTTCATCGCCTGCAAAACGTCATAGGTCTGAAATGCCGTGGACTCCAAGGCCGCTCGCGCGATGTGGCCCTTGTCCACGAAGCGTGTCAGGCCCACGATCGCTCCGCGGGCATCGGGGCGCCAGTAGGGCGCGAACAACCCGGAGAAGGCCGGCACGAAGTAGGCACCGCCGTTGTCGGCGACGCCCAGCGCCAAAGTCTCGACATCGGGCGCTGACCCGATGATGCCGAGGTTGTCACGAAGCCATTGGACCAACGACCCGGTGACCGCGATCGAGCCCTCCAGCGCATAGACCGCCGGCTCGTCGCCGAGCCGGTAGCAGACCGTCGTGAGCAGCCCGTTACGGGATGGGACGATCTCGGTGCCGGTGTTCAGCAGCATGAAATTGCCTGTGCCATAAGTGTTCTTGGCCATTCCGCGCGTGAGGCAGCCCTGCCCGAAGGTCGCCGCCTGCTGATCGCCGAGGATGCCGGCGACCGGCACATCAGCCAGCAGCCCCGACCCCGGCTGACACACTCCGTAGACCTCGCTCGAGCTGCGGATCTCGGGCAGCATCGCCATCGGCAGCCCGATGGCCGCGCACAGGTCCGAATCCCATTGCAGCGTCTCGAGATCCATCAGCAGCGTCCGGCTCGCGTTGGTGACATCAGTGATGTGCAGACCACCGTCCACGCCGCCGGTGAGATTCCAGATCAGCCACGTGTCCATGGTGCCGAAGAGCAACTCGCCGGCTTCGGCCCGCTCCCGCGCCCCCTCGACCGAATCGAGCAGCCAGCGTGCCTTGGGCCCGGCGAAATAGGTGGCGAGGGGCAGGCCGGTGCGGGCGGCATACCGGTTCGGTCCCTCGTCGCCGGCGAGCTCCTGCACCAGCCGTCCGGTCCGGGTGTCCTGCCAGACAATGGCGTTCGCGATCGGCTGCCCAGTGGCGCGGTCCCAGACGATTGTCGTCTCGCGTTGATTGGTGATCCCGACCGCCGCGACCGAACCGCGGTTGACATTGGCCTTGCCCAGCACGCCGCCGACGACCTCGCGCGTGTTGTCCCAGATCTCGATGCCGTCGTGTTCGACCCACCCGGCGCGGGGCAGGATCTGCCGGTGCTCGCGCTGGTCGACGGCGACTATCGTCCCGGCCGCGTCGAAGAGCATCGCCCGCGTGCTCGTCGTCCCCTGGTCGATCGCCAGGACGTATGTGCGCTTGCTCACCGGACACTCCTTCTCAACCTCAGCACGCCCGCTGTCACGGTAATCACGTCGGCCACCGTTCGTGGGCACCCTAGCCCGCTGGGGACAATGGCCGTATGACGACCCCACCCCGTCTCGATCCCGGCTACCGGGCCAAGGCCTGGCGCCGCCTGGGCGAACGTGAGTTCGACGTCCTGGTCATCGGCGGCGGCATCACTGGCGCCGGTGCTGCCCTGGACGCAGCGACCCGCGGCCTCTCGGTCGCTCTGGTGGAGCAGCGCGACCTCGCGTCGGGCACGTCCTCACGGTCGAGCAAGCTCATGCACGGCGGCTTGCGCTATCTGGAGAAGATGGACTTCGGGCTGGTCCGCGAGGCCCTGAAGGAACGCGAACTCGCGCTGACCCGCCTGGCGCCCCACCTGGTCAAGCCGGTGCCCTTCCTCTATCCCCTGACCCACCGCATGTGGGAGCGGCCCTATGTCACGGCTGGGTTGACGCTCTACGACAATATGGGCGGCGCTCGCTCGGTGCCGGGCCACCGGCAACTGACCCGCAACGGCACCCAACGGCTGGTGCCCGCGCTGCGCAAGGACGGGCATACGGGCGCCTTGCTGTACTACGACGCGCAGATGGACGACGCGCGACACACGCTGACCGTCGCGCGCACGGCCGCGGCCTACGGCGCGATCGTGATGACGTCGACGCGGGTGACCGAGTTGGACCGGGCCGGCGAACGCATCGTCGGTGCTGAGGTCGAGGACCTCGAGACCGGCAACCGCACCGGCGTCAGGGCCAGTGTCGTCATCAACTGCACCGGCGTGTGGACCGACGACATCCAGACCCTCGCGGGTGGCCGCGGCCGCTTCAATGTGCGGGCTTCGAAGGGCGTGCACATCGTCGTCGCGCGCGACCGGATCAACTCCGAGGTCGGGCTGATCCTGCGCACGCCGAGTTCAGTGCTCTTCGTGATCCCGTGGGGCACGCACTGGATCATCGGCACCACTGACACCGACTGGAATCTCGACCTCGCGCACCCTGCGGCTAGCAAGGCAGACATCGATTACCTTCTCGCGCATGTGAATTCGGCGCTCACCAACCCGATCACCCATGACGACATCCAGGGTGTCTATGCCGGTCTGCGGCCGCTGTTGTCGGGCGAGGACGAGCAAACCTCGCAGCTTTCCCGCGAGCACGCGGTGGCGCGCCCACAGCCGGGCCTGATCTCGATCGCGGGCGGCAAATACACGACCTATCGGGTCATGGCGGCCGACGCCATCGACGCGGCACGCGAAGATATCGGCCCCGGTGTCGCGGACAGCGTCACCGAACACATCCCGCTGCTCGGCGCCGACGGCTACCCGGCGCTGATGAACCAGCTCGATCGCCTCTCACGCAAACACGACCTGCCCGTATGGCGGCTGACCCACCTCCTTGGTCGCTACGGCTCGCTCGTGCACGAGCTCTTCGACCTGCTCGCGGCCGACCCATCACTTGCTGAGCCGCTGCCGGGGGCAGAGGAATACCTCAAGGTCGAGATCGTCTACGGCGCGACCCATGAGGGCGCCTTGCACTTGGACGACCTGCTCGCCCGTCGCACGCGCATCTCGATCGAGACACCGAGTCGTGGCGTGGATTCGGCGCAGGCGGCGGCCGACCTCGTGGCGCCGGTCCTGGGCTGGGACGCGGCCCGGGTCGCCCGCGAGGTCGACCTCTATCGCGGCCGGGTCGAGGCGGAACGCGAGAGCCAGCAGGCCCCGGACGATCAGGAGGCCAACGCCGAGCGAACCTCCGCCCGCGACGCCCGGATCTGGGCCGACGCCGACGGCTGAGCAGCGCCTGACGAGGATTGGTCCGGAATCTCGGTGGCTCTTGCCTGCGTGTTCATGAGAACCTGGACGCCATATGAGTGAGGCACACAGGGATTCCCCGACCACCCCGGTCGCCGACGAGCGCGATCTTTTCGGCCGGCGGGCGAGTGCGCTGGCGAGCACGGCATACGAGGTCGATGACCGCGACGGCGATCAGTTCGATCGCGAGGAACGGACGGCGCTGCGGCGGGTTCAGGGCCTGTCGACTGAACTGCAGGACGTCACCGAAGTCGAGTACCGCCAGTTGCGGCTCGAGCGCGTTGTCCTCGCCGGGGTTTGGACCGAGGGCACGGCGGAGGACGCCGAGAACTCGCTGCGCGAGTTGGCGGCTCTCGCCGAGACGGCGGGCTCGACGGTGCTCGCGGGGCTGATGCAGCGCCGTCAGCGACCGGACCCGGGCACGTGGCTGGGCTCGGGCAAGGCCCTCGAACTGCGCGACGTCGTGATCGCCGAGGGTGCTGACACGGTGGTGTGCGACTCCGAGCTGGCGCCCTCGCAGCGGCGCGGTCTGGAGGACATCGTCAAGGTCAAGGTCATCGACCGCACCGCACTGATCCTGGATATCTTTGCCCAGCACGCCAAGTCGCGCGAGGGCAAGGCGCAGGTCGAGTTGGCCCAGTTGCAGTACCTCCTCCCGCGACTGCGCGGTTGGGGTGAGTCGATGTCCCGGCAGGCGGGTGGCCGGGTCGCGGGTGGTGAGGGTATCGGCTCGCGCGGCCCCGGCGAGACCAAGATCGAGCTTGACCGGCGCCGGATCAACTCGCGAATCGCCAAGCTGCGCAGGGAAATCCGCGAGATGAAGACGCATCGCGACACCAAGCGCCACTCGCGCAAGGCGCACGGCACGCCGAGCGTGGCCATCGCCGGCTACACCAACGCCGGCAAGTCCTCGCTGCTCAACCGGCTCACCGGGGCGGGCGTGCTCGTCGAGAACCAGCTCTTCGCCACCCTGGACACCACCGTACGACGGGCGCAGACATCCGATGGCCGTGAGTTCACCCTGACCGACACCGTCGGTTTCGTGCGGCAGTTGCCCCACGAGTTGATCGACGCCTTCCGTTCGACCCTGGAGGAGGTCGCCGACGCCGACCTGCTGCTGCATGTGGTCGACGGGTCGCATCCCGATCCGGAGGGCCAGATCAGCGCCGTGCGAGCGGTGCTCGCCGATGTCGATGCCGCGGATGTCAAAGAGATCATCGTCGTCAACAAGGCCGATATCGCCGACCCCGAGGTGATCGACCGGATCCTGCGGCACGAGAAGCACGCCATCGCCGTCTCCGCCCACACCGGTGCCGGGATCGAGGAACTCATCGTGCTGGTTGCAGATGAATTGCCGCGCCCGCGGATCGCGGTCGACGCCCTCGTGCCGTATGACCGCGGTGACCTGCTCTCGCGCATCCACGAGTCCGGCGAGTTGCTGGGCAGCGATCACACTGCCGACGGCACCCGGCTCCAGGCCTATGTCAACGCCGACCTGGCCGCCGAGCTAGCCCGCTTTGCCGTGCCCGCCGGGCAGGAGCTACCGATCGGCCGCTGAACCGGCCTTTCGACGGGGCTGAACCGGCCTTTCGACGGGGCTGAACCGGC